>JAPLSD010000381.1 GCA_026398835.1 Pseudomonas sp. | reverse complement strand
TGAAATGCGTCGTGATCTGGAGATCATGAGCAAGCTGACCGACAACATCCGTACCTACTCGGTCGACGGCACCCTTGAGGACATCCCCAAGCTGGCTGAAGAGTTCGGCCTGCGGGTAACCCTGGGGATCTGGATCAGCCCGGATCAAGAACGTAACGAGCGCGAGATCACCCGTGCCATCGCACTCGCTAACAGCTCGCGCAGTGTTGTGCGGGTCGTCGTGGGCAACGAAGCGATCTTCCGTAAGGAAATCACTGCCAAGGAACTGAGCGTTCTGCTTGATCGCGTACGTGCGGCCGTCAAGGTTCCGGTCACTACGTCCGAGCAATGGCACGTCTGGGAAGAACATCCTGAACTGGCCAAGCACGTCGACCTGATCGCGGCCCACGTCCTGCCCTATTGGGAGTTCATCCCGGTGGACAAAGCCGGTCAGTTCGTTCTCGACCGTGCACGGGACCTGAAAAAGATGTTCCCGAAAAAACCACTGCTGCTGTCCGAGGTGGGCTGGCCGAGTAACGGCCGCATGCGTGGCGGTACCGATGCCAGCCCGGCCGATCAGGCGATCTACCTGCGTACGCTGGTCAACAAGCTCAACCGCCAGGGTTTCAACTACTTCGTGATCGAAGCTTTTGACCAACCGTGGAAGGCCAGTGACGAAGGTTCTGTAGGCGCCTACTGGGGCGTTTTCAATGCCGCACGCCAGCAGAAATTCAACTTCGAAGGCCCCGTGGTTGCGATCCCGCAGTGGCGTGTGCTGGCCATCGGCTCGGCTGTTCTGGCGATGCTCTCGCTGGCCCTGCTGTTGATCGACGGCTCGGCCCTGCGCCAACGCGGCCGCACTTTCCTGACCTTTATCGCGTTCCTTTGCGGTTCGGTACTGGTGTGGATCGGCTACGACTACAGCCAGCAATACAGCACATGGTTCAGCCTGACGGTGGGCTTCTTGCTCGCCCTCGGTGCGCTCGGAGTATTTATTGTGTTGCTGACCGAAGCTCACGAATTGGCCGAGGCGGTCTGGACCCACAAACGCCGGCGCGAATTCCTGCCAGTGGTAGGTGATTCCGACTACCGTCCAAAAGTCTCGATCCACGTGCCCTGCTACAACGAGCCACCAGAGATGGTCAAACAGACCCTCGATGCGCTGGCCAACCTCGACTATCCGGACTTCGAAGTCCTGATCATCGATAACAACACCAAGGACCCGGCGGTCTGGGAACCGGTGCAGGCCTACTGCGAAACCCTCGGCCCGCGCTTCAAGTTCTTTCACGTCGCGCCACTGGCCGGCTTCAAGGGTGGTGCGCTGAATTACCTGATTCCGCACACCGCACCGGACGCCGAAGTCATCGCGGTGATCGACTCCGATTACTGTGTCGAGCCGAACTGGCTCAAACACATGGTGCCGCACTTCGCCGACCCGAAAATCGCCGTGGTGCAGTCACCCCAGGACTATCGCGACCAGAACGAAAGCACCTTCAAGAAGCTCTGCTACTCGGAATACAAAGGCTTCTTCCACATCGGCATGGTCACCCGTAACGACCGCGACGCGATCATCCAGCACGGCACCATGACCATGACTCGCCGTTCGGTACTCGAAGAGCTGGGCTGGGCGGACTGGTGCATTTGTGAAGACGCCGAATTGGGCCTGCGGATCTTCGAAAAAGGCTTGTCGGCTGCGTATTACCACACCAGCTACGGCAAAGGCCTGATGCCCGATACCTTTATCGACTTCAAGAAACAGCGCTTCCGCTGGGCCTACGGTGCGATTCAGATCATCAAGCGTCACACCGCAAGCCTGTTGCGCGGCAAAGACACCGAATTGACCCGTGGCCAGCGCTATCACTTCCTCGCAGGTTGGTTGCCGTGGGTTGCGGACGGCATGAACATCTTCTTCACCGTCGGTGCTCTGCTATGGTCGTCGGCGATGATCATCGTGCCGCAACGGGTCGATCCGCCGCTGTTGATTTTCGCGATCCCGCCATTGGCGTTGTTCGTGTTCAAGGTCGCCAAGATCATCTTCCTCTACCGTCGTGCGGTCGGGGTCAACATGAAGGATGCGTTCGCGGCCGCACTGGCGGGTCTGGCGTTGTCTCACACCATTGCCAAAGCGGTGTTGTACGGTTTCTTCACCAGCAGCATTCCGTTCTTCCGTACGCCGAAAAATGCCGACAATCACGGCTTTTGGGTAGCGATCTCAGAAGCCCGGGAAGAGATGTTCATCATGCTGCTGTTGTGGGGCGCGGCACTAGGCATCTGCCTGGTGCAGGGTCTGCCGAGCAACGACATACGCTTCTGGGTGACCATGTTGCTGGTGCAATCGCTGCCGTATCTGGCGGCGCTGATCATGGCCTTCTTGTCTTCGTTGCCCAAACCGGCACCTGAGACAGTGCCAGCACCTGCTGCATAAATCGACGGGAAGCACTAAACGGCGGCCAGTGGCCGCCGTTTTGCTTTAAGATATCCGCCATTTTGCGCGCCTTGCCTTTGCACCGGAGTTCCCCCATGACGGCCCACGCCGACCTATCGCCGACCCTCCAACTCGCCTGTGATCTGATTCGCCGTCCGTCTGTGACGCCAGTCGACGCCGATTGCCAGAAGCTGATGATGCAGCGCCTGGGCGATGCCGGCTTCAAGCTGGAGCCAATGCGCATTGAGGATGTGGATAACTTCTGGGCGACCCACGGCAAACACGAAGGCCCGGTGCTGTGCTTCGCCGGCCACACCGACGTGGTCCCGACCGGCCCGGTGCAAGCCTGGCAGACCGATCCATTCGACGCACTGATCGATGAACACGGCATGCTCTGCGGCCGTGGCGCCGCAGACATGAAAGGCAGCCTCGCGGCGATGCTGGTGGCAGCCGAGCGCTTTGTCGTTGACTACCCGGACCACAAAGGCTCGGTGGCTTTCCTGATCACCAGTGACGAAGAAGGTCCGGCCCATCACGGCACTAAAGCGGTCATCGAGCGTCTTGTCGCCCGTAAAGAACGCCTGGACTGGTGCATCGTCGGCGAGCCGTCCAGCACCACTCTGGTCGGTGACGTGGTGAAAAACGGTCGTCGCGGCTCCCTCGGTGCCAAACTCACCGTCCGCGGTGTGCAAGGCCACGTGGCTTACCCGCATCTGGCGAAGAATCCGATCCATCTCGCGGCCCCCGCGCTAGCCGAACTGGCCGCCGAGCATTGGGACCACGGCAACAGCTTCTTCCCGCCGACCAGTTTCCAAATCTCCAATCTGAATTCCGGCACTGGCGCGACCAACGTGATCCCGGGTGATCTGGTTGCCGTATTCAACTTGCGCTTCTCCACCGAGTCGACCGTCGAAGGCCTGCAACAGCGGGTCGCCGATATCCTCGACAAACATGGCCTGGACTGGCATGTGGAGTGGGCGCTGTCCGGCCTGCCGTTCCTCACCGAACCGGGCGCGTTGCTCGATGCCGTCTCGGACAGCATCAAGGCCATTACCGGCCGTGAAACCAAGGCGTCCACCAGCGGTGGCACATCCGACGGACGCTTCATTGCGACCATGGGCACCCAAGTGGTTGAGTTGGGCCCGGTCAACGCGACGATTCACCAGGTCAACGAACGCGTTCTTGCCAGCGACCTCGATGTCCTGACCGAAATCTACTACCAGACCCTGATCAAGTTGCTCGCCTGATGCTCACCTGCCCTATCTGCGCCGCGCCTCTGAGCGCGGTCGACAATGGAGTGACCTGCCCTGTGGGGCACCGCTTCGACCGCGCGCGCCAGGGCTACCTGAACCTGCTGCCGGTGCAGCACAAGAACAGCCGTGATCCAGGCGACAACCAGGCCATGGTCGAAGCTCGTCGCGACTTTTTGAACGCCGGCCATTACGCACCAGTGGCCAAGCGCCTTGCCGAACTGGCCGCAGAACGTGCACCGCAGCGCTGGCTGGATATCGGCTGTGGCGAGGGTTATTACACCGCGCAAATCGCCGACGCCCTGCCGAACGCCGATGGCTATGCATTGGACATCTCCCGCGAAGCAGTGAAACGCGCCTGCCGGCGCAATCCGCAGCTGACCTGGTTGATTGCCAGCATGGCCCGCGTGCCCTTGGCCGATGCCAGCTGCCAGTTCCTCGCCAGCGTTTTCAGCCCGCTGGACTGGCAGGAAGCCAAACGCCTGCTCAGCCCTGGGGGCGGTTTGATGCGCGTCGGACCGAC
>JAPLSD010000651.1 GCA_026398835.1 Pseudomonas sp. | reverse complement strand
GCGCTAAGACGCTCGATTTCCGCTTCCATTTCCTGAATATCGCCGAAGTTATCCGGCTCTTCGCGTCTAAGGCGCTCCAGCTCGTCTTTCGCCTCACGCAGTTTTGCCCGACTGCTGCCGGAAAGTGCGATTCGTCGGGCATGGGCCGAACGCAGGGTACGGATGATATTGATCCGCGAAGGATTGCCTTCATTGCTGATGCCGGCACGGACGGTTTTAAACGTGTCAGTCCCGGTCAGGTTGCGTTTGACCAGGTTGGGCAGCTCCAGATCTTCGAACATGAATTCGAGAAACTCTTCCTGAGTGATCTGGAAGACGAATTCATCCATGCCTTCGCCGGAGTTGCCGGCCTTGCCCGGACCCCTGCCACCACCACCGCCGGGTGGACGAGGAATATGTTCGCCGCTGGTGAATTCTTTGTTTCCAGGGTGAACCACGGTCTGCTTGCCGCCGCGACCATGATGAAGCACCGGCTCGTCGATATCGCGGCCGGGAATGCTGATTTGTTCGCCGTGCTCCATGTCGGTGATGGAGCGACGGCTGACGGCTTCTTCAACAGCTTTCTTGATGTGATCACGGTAGCGCCGCAAAAAACGTTGGCGGTTAACCGTGCTCTTGTTCTTGCCATTGAGACGTCGGTCGATCACATAGCTCATGACTGCTCCTTAGAAGCTGTCTTGAAAAGCCGCGAGCGGGTCGGACTGGATCGAGTGGAGTGGTGTCCCGCGCATTTTTGCGTCGTCGCGACCACCTGTTCTCTGTCTGAGCCTCGCTGCCGACTTTCAAACACCTTCCTGAAGCCTGTGTAACAGAAAATGTTGACACAGGCCTCTGGCTAACGACAACCGGTGCGACCGGTAGCGGGTTATTGTGATTTTCTGACCCGCAGATACCACTCGGAGAGCAGTCGTACCTGTTTGTCTGTATAGCCGCGCTCGACCATCCGTGTGACGAAATCGTTGTGCTTTTGCTGGTCCTCTTTGCTGGCCTTGGCGTTGAAGCTGATAACCGGTAGCAGATCCTCGGTGTTCGAGAACATCTTCTTCTCGATAACCACCCGCAGTTTTTCGTAGCTGAGCCAGGTCGGATTCTTGCCGTTGTTGTTGGCCCGGGCACGCAGTACGAAGTTGACGATTTCGTTGCGGAAATCTTTCGGATTGCTGATACCGGCCGGTTTCTCGATTTTCTCCAGTTCTTCGTTCAGTGCCACGCGGTTGAGGATCTCGCCGGTTTCCGGATCGCGGTATTCCTGATCCTGAATCCAGAAGTCTGCATAGAGCACGTACCGGTCGAAGATGTTCTGACCGTACTCGCTGTAGGACTCGAGGTAGGCGGTCTGAATCTCCTTGCCGATGAACTCGATGTATCGCGGTGCCAGGTACTCTTTCAGGAAGCGCAGGTAGCGCTCACGGGTTTCAGCCTGGAACTGCTCCTGTTCAATCTGTTGTTCGAGTACGTAGAGCAAATGCACCGGGTTGGCGGCGATCTCATGGGGGTCGAAGTTGAAGACCTTCGACAGGATCTTGAACGCAAACCGGGTCGACAGACCGTTCATACCCTCATCGACACCGGCGTTATCGCGGTATTCCTGAATCGATTTGGCTTTCGGATCGGTATCTTTGAGGTTTTCGCCGTCATACACGCGCATTTTCGAGTAGATATTCGAGTTCTCCGGCTCTTTGAGGCGCGAGAGTACGGTGAACTGGGC
>JAPLSD010000618.1 GCA_026398835.1 Pseudomonas sp. | reverse complement strand
CAAAGAACCAGGCAATCGCAGCGGTGAAGGCCAGCATCAGCAACCCGGCCAGCAGCACCGAAGCACCGCCAAAGTTGTGAATGCTGTAGTAGATCCAGCTGGTGCCGGCGCCAAACAGGCCGAAACCGAAACACCAGCCACGGCCCAAGGCCTGACGTGGGCTCAGTTCGCGCAAACCGGCATAGAAGAAGCCGACCGCCAGCAATGCCAGCGGCCAGATATCGAACGGCGCCAACGCCAGGGTGGTGAGTGCACCGGCCGCCACGGCCAGCAGGTTACCGGGCCAGCCGGGGCGGGTGATCCAACGCATTTCAGTCCTTAGCGGGCAATAGGGGTCAAGCGCAGCAGGTGAATCCGGCGGCTGTCGGCATTTAGTATGCGGAAGCGATAGGCGCCAATTTCGGTGATTTCGTTACGTTTAGGCAGGTGCCCGAACGCGCTCATCACCAGGCCGCCGACTGTATCGAACTCATCGTCGGAGAATTCGCAGTCGAAAAACTCGTTGAAGTTCTCGATCGGGGTCAGCGCCTTGATCAGGAAGTCACCGCTAGGCAGCGGCTTGATGTAGCTGTCTTCCTCGACATCGTGCTCGTCCTCGATGTCGCCGACGATCTGTTCCAGTACGTCCTCAATGGTCACCAGACCGGCCACACCGCCGTATTCGTCGATGACGATGGCCATGTGGTTATGGTTGGCGCGGAACTCGCGCAGCAGCACGTTCAGGCGCTTGGACTCGGGGACGAAGGTCGCCGGACGCAGCAAATCCTTGACATTGAAGCTGTCGCCGTTTTCCTGAAGGATCAGCGGCAGCAAATCCTTGGCCAGCAGAACGCCCATGACGTCGTCGTGGCTTTCGCCAATCACCGGATAGCGCGAGTGCGCGGAATCGATGACGGCCGGGAGGAATTCGCGGGGTGTCTGGGTCGCCTTGATGCTGATCATCTGCGAGCGCGGAACCATGATGTCCCGTACTTGCAGGTCAGCGACCTGGATGGCGCCTTCGACGATGGCCAGCGCTTCGCTGTCCAGCAACTTGTTCTGATGGGCTTCACGCAGCAGCTCCAGCAGCTCCTGGCGGTTTTTCGGTTCATGGGCAAAAGCTTGGGTTAGTTTACCCAGCCAGGACTTTTGCCCATTGCTCGATCGGTCTTCGCTCATAGCGATTACTCTAAATCCTTTGTTGTTACGATTGGAGTGTCTTCGGTTTCGTCATCGGCATACGGATCAGGATGACCCAGTTCAGCAAGCAACGTTCGTTCCAGCGCTTCCATTTCTTCGGCTTCGTCGTCATCTATGTGGTCGTAACCCAGCAGATGCAAACAGCCGTGAATGACCAGATGCGCCCAGTGGGCGTCGAGTTCCTTGCCCTGTTCGGCTGCTTCACGTACCACCACGGGCACGCAAAT
>JAPLSD010000505.1 GCA_026398835.1 Pseudomonas sp. | reverse complement strand
TGCGGCAGGTACTTACCGGGATTGTCGGTGAGTGAAAGCCGGCCGCTGGCCTGAGCGTACGTGGCGAGGGTTGCCGTAAACGTCTTGCTGATCGACCCAATCTCGAACAACGTATCGCGGGTGACCTTTTGATCGGTTTGCCGGGAGGCCACGCCGTAGTTGTAGAACTGTTGTTTGCCATTCGCGGTCACTGCGATAGCCAGCCCCGAAATATTGTGCTGTTGCATCACCGACTGCGCGGCGTCGTGTACGAGGCTGTCGATATCGGGCTCTGTACTCGCGGCTGCGAACGTGCCGAAAAACGTCGTGCAGCCCAGGAAGAGAAGCTGTGCGAGGATCGTTCCATTTGGGCGCATTGAGGTCGTCCGTCGAAGATATTTTATTGGGAGGCGGAAATTATCACGCAACTGCGCTTCTCCAAAACAGCTAGTGTTAAGGGATATTTCGTTGGTCCGTGGCAATGCTGCTGTGGCCTGGTTGCCCCAAAGATTTTTTGCGGGTGAACCTTATCCCCGGATACCCGGTCGATAGATGCAACCTGGCCAGGTTAGCCGGTGAGCCCATACTTCCTGGAGAACGTCCCCGTGATATCGACTCAACACATCGCCAGGCTCAAAGCATGGGGCGCCCATGGTTTTACCGCCACCGGCGTGGTCACCGCCTTCCTGGCGACCATCGCATTATTCGAGAATCAGCCAAAAGCCTGCCTGCTGTGGCTGGGCGTCGCTCTGATAGTGGATGGACTGGACGGTGCGCTGGCACGCAAGGTCAATGTCCAAACCGTACTGCCGAGTTTCGACGGGGCCGTCCTGGACCTTGTCATCGACTACCTGACGTATGTGTTTATCCCGGCCCTGTTCATCTATCGCTATGTCCCGCTGCCGGACTACACACCGCTGCTGACCATCTCGCTCATTCTGGTCTCGTCGCTCTTTTGCTTTTGCAACGTGAACATGAAAAGCAAGGACAACTACTTTCAGGGCTTCCCCGCAGCATGGAACGTCGTCGCCCTGTGCCTGTACATCATTGCCCCAACGCCCTGGCTAACGCTGATCACCATCATCGGGCTGGCACTATTGACGATGACCCGGATGAAGTTTCTTCACCCCTTTCGCGTGCGTCGGTTCATGCCGATCAACATTGCAGTGACGGCCGTTTGGCTGCTGTGCAGCCTGTCACTGGTGGTAAACCATCCCTACATCAACCCTGTAGTGATGGGACTGTGGCTCGCGATGTCAGCTTATTTTTTGGGTATCTGCATCTGGCGCACGTCGATCGAGTGGCTCGACAGGTCACGTGTATAAAGATAAAGCGTGCGAGCCGCACGTGATTCGATCTCGCCCTCACGTCCCGCGTGGGACGAGATCACGTTGTGACGCCTAAGCGTTCACGATCATCTCGAAGCCGCCGAAAATCATCCGTTGGCCATCGAAGGGCATCGGATTGACGTCCGGTTTGAGCCGGGGATCGGCCATGACCTTCTGCATACCCGCGTCGCGCGTTTGGCGGGAGGGCCAGATGATCCACGAAAAGACCACGGTCTCGTCCTCCTTGAGTTTCACCGCCATCGGGAATGAGGTCACCTTGCCTTCAGGCACATCGTCCCCCCAACACTCGGTGACACTCAATGCGCCGTACTCTTTGAAAATGGCCGCAACGGATTCGGCATGCCGCTTGAACATTTCGCGATTGGCGGTAGGCACGGCGGCAATAAAGCCATCAACATAGGACATGACTTATCTCCTGACTGGATTGCATAAATAGCTGCAATCGACCTCGGAGTAGTTTCCTTCGTCTATTGCAGTTCGATCTGCTGGTTAGTCGATCCGGTTGACGTCATATCGACAGGCCCGTTCACGAAAACCCGATCAAACCGACCGACGGCCATCGACAGTCCACCGCCGCACTGTCACCTGATCACTCTGCAGAAAACCTGTCACGACTGTTCGTCAGGTGTATCCACATCGCCGCTCGAGCGGCGTCCGGGTCCTGCTTTTTGATGGCATTGAGAATGGCCTCGTGCTCAAGATTGGCAAGGTGTCCAAGCCTGGCCAAGTCGACTCCGCCGCGTTCCGTGGCGTTCACGCGAGTTCTGGGAATCAGGGAGTTCCCCAAATGCTGCATGATTTCGGTAAAGCAGGTATTACCTGTGGCTTCGGCAATGAGTAAATGAAAGCGCTTGTCCTCTTCGACACAGCTGTCGTTATTGGCCAGTAAACGCTGATAGTCGTCCAATGCTTTACGCATCTGCACCAACTGTTTCGGGCTGCGACGCTTTGCAGCCAAGGCTGCCGCCTGGGTTTCGAGGCCCATGCGCAACTCTAAAATGCTCCGCACACTCATGGCTGTATCGACATTCAGTCGCAGGCCTTGCTCAGGTAAGCGCTCAAGAACAAATGTGCCGATGCCGTGACGAGTCTCCACTAAACCAGACGCTTGCAACTTCGAGATGGCCTCGCGCACTACTGTGCGACTGACACCATGCTCGCGAACAATCGCGTTTTCTGCGGGAAGCTTTTGCCCAGGCTTGATTTGGCCCAGCAAAATACTCTGGGTGAGCGCTGCAACCAATTCATGTGCAAGATTGTGGGAGCGCTTGGGAGCAGGCGCACCAGTGTCGTTTTGCATAATGGTCATCCGGAAATCTGGGCTATCAAATCGTAACACCTTGCCTGTTTTGTGCGGCGCTCAGTTCCGTATTTGTCATGAAGCAGCGCCTCAAAATCCGCATGAACTTGTATGACAACACTCAACAAAAGGCCAGTAATTCGAACTTTTTGGATCGCCCCTTAGAAGCTCACCGCCTCGAAACCACCAAAATCACCGCCTCGGCGAAACCCTACAACGCTTAAAAAGCCCATAAAAAAGGGCTACAAAGTGCTCATGAAGGGCTTAAACGCATAAAAAACGGGAGATTTAGAACGACAAAATCAATCCTCCTGTCTTGTGACGGAAAAATCTCAGTTGTATGATGTCTATCAACTAGAGTCGCACCCCTTCTAACAAAAACCGCGAAGCAGGCTAACTCACCATGAATCCACACGCACTCAAGGCCATTCTTTCTGAAGGTCCACTTTCCTCCCCTGACACCGATTTCGATACTGCCCCGTAGACGCCCTACTGACACCTAATCAAGTCGTACCCCGCATAAAAATAACGAGTGGGAGATCAGATTGTGAATACATCCAATTCCAGGGTGAGTGACGGCGCAGATTCGGCTTTGCTTTCGGCGGTTTCGAAAGTAAAGCGTCATGTCCTGCCCCTGTTCGTCATCATGTTTATCGTTAACTACATTGACCGAGTGAATATCGGCTTCGTGCGTTCGTACATGGAGCATGATCTTGGCATTGGTGCCGCAGCCTACGGTTTCGGTGCCGGTTTATTCTTCATCGGTTACGCGCTGTTCGAAGTCCCTTCCAATATGCTCCTGCAAAAAGTCGGTGCGCGCATCTGGCTGACCCGCATCATGCTGACCTGGGGTCTTGTCGCCACCTGCATGGCGTTCATTCAGAACGAAACCCACTTCTACATTCTGCGTTTTCTCCTGGGCGTTGCCGAAGCAGGCTTCTTCCCCGGCGTGATCTATTACTTCACCCGCTGGTTGCCTGGCGTAGAGCGCGGCAAAGCGATCGCTATCTTTCTCAGCGGTTCAGCAATTGCCTCGCTGATCTCCGGACCTTTGTCGGGTTTGTTGCTGCAAATCACGGGTTTTGGCCTGCACGGCTGGCAGTGGATGTATTTCATTGAAGGGCTGTTTTCGGTGGCGCTGTGCGTTTTCGTCTGGTTCTGGCTTGATTCCAGACCCCACGATGCCAAATGGCTGACCCGCGCTGAGCAGGATGCACTGGTCAACGCCATTGATGCAGAGCAACTGGCGCGTGAAGCCGCAACACCGATCAAGCCGACCTTGGGCAATCTGCTCAAGGATCGCCAGATCCTTCTGTTCTGCCTGATCTACTTCTTCATTCAGCTGACCATCTATGCCGCGACATTCTGGCTGCCGAGCATCATCAAGAAGATGGGCGATCTCAGCGACCTCCAGGTCGGGCTGTTCAATTCGATTCCGTGGCTACTGTCTATCGTCGGCATGTACGCCTTCGCCTCGCTATCGACCAAATGGAAACACCAGCAAGCCTGGGTCGCCGCAGCACTGTTGATTGCCGCTGCCGGGATGTTCATGTCCACCATCGGCGGGCCGATCTTCGCCTTCGTCGCCATTTGCTTCGCGGCCTTGGGTTTCAAGTCGGCGTCGTCGCTGTTCTGGCCGATTCCACAGGCGTATCTGGATGCCCGAATCGCCGCAGGCGTGATCGCACTGATCAACTCCGTCGGCAATCTCGGCGGCTTCGTGGCACCGACCACCTTTGGACTGCTGGAAGAACGCACCGGCTCGATCCAGGGTGGTTTGTACGGTTTGGCCGCGACATCAATCATCGCCGCGATCATCGTCTTTGCCGCCCGCAACACGCCTAAAGGCGCACCCGCCGTCGCGATAGGCAAACCGACCCCTAGCCACTCCTGACAAGGACGGGGCCGAGCGCCAGGGCTGACAAAGGCCAGGCAACTGCCCCGGATCAACCGAATACGCATTTACAGGACAACACAATGAACACCTCGAACGCTCAAGACGCTGGCAAAGCCCCGGTTATTATCAGCATGCAGATCGTCCCGGTGGCCGGCCACGACGGCATGCTGCTCAACCTCAGCGGTGCCCACGGTCCGTTCTTCACCCGCAACATCGTGATCCTCAAGGACAATGCCGGTCACACCGGTGTCGGCGAAGTACCAGGTGGCGAGCGCATCCGCCAGACCCTCGAAGACGCCCGCGCATTGGTGGTTGGCAACACCCTTGGCACTTACCAGAAAATTTTGAACACCGTGCGCCAGGCCTTCGCCGAACGTGATTCCGGTGGTCGCGGTTTGCAGACCTTCGACCTGCGCATCACCATCCATGCCGTTACCGGTCTGGAAGCCGCCCTGCTCGATCTGCTGGGTCAACACCTGGACGTGCCGGTCGCGGCCCTGCTGGGTGAAGGCCAGCAGCGCGATGAAGTGAAAATGCTCGGTTATCTGTTTTACGTCGGTGATCGCAACAAGACCGACCTGGCCTACCGAAGCGAGCCGGAAGCAGATAACGACTGGTTCCGCGTGCGCCATGAACAGGCCATGACTGCCGAATCCATAGTGCGTCTGGCCGAAGCGGCTCACGCCCGTTATGGCTTCAAG
This sequence comes from Pseudomonas sp., assembly GCA_026398835.1. Taxonomy (GTDB): domain Bacteria; phylum Pseudomonadota; class Gammaproteobacteria; order Pseudomonadales; family Pseudomonadaceae; genus Aquipseudomonas. Next base: position 289 of record JAPLSD010000505.1, on the reverse strand, counting down.
GACTTCAAGCTCAAGGGCGGCGTGTTAAGCGGCGACGAAGAAATCCAGGCCGTCACCGCCCTGGCCGAGCGCTTCCCCGACGCGCGTATCACGCTGGACCCTAATGGTGCATGGTCGCTGAAAGAAGCCATTCGCCTATGCCGCGATCAACATCATGTGCTGGCTTACGCAGAAGACCCTTGTGGCGCAGAGAACGGCTTTTCCGGTCGCGAAGTCATGGCCGAATTCCGGCGTGCGACCGGTTTGAAAACCGCGACCAACATGATCGCCACCGACTGGCGCGAAATGG
>JAPLSD010000599.1 GCA_026398835.1 Pseudomonas sp. | reverse complement strand
TGCACATGGTCAGGTCAAAGCGTTCGCCGGGTTCAAGCAGGCCCAGCAGAATGTGCTTGGGATTGCTTTGCAGGCGCAACTGGATGGCTTTGTTCAGCCCGTTGGACTGCACGATGGCTTTGGCGGCGGCCACGGCCGTCGGGTCGACTTCCGAGCCGAGGAAGTGCCAGCGGTAGTCGCTGTAGCCGATCAACGGGTACACGCAGTTGGCGCCCATGCCGATATCGAGCACCTTGACCGGCGCGCCGCGAGGGATCTCGCCGTCGTTGACGCTGGCCAGCAGGTCGGCCAGAAAGTGCACGTAGTCCGCACGACCCGGCACCGGTGGGCACAGGTAGTCGGCCGGGATATCCCAATGCGCGATGCCGTAGAACGACTTGAGCAAAGCCCGGTTGAACACCCGCACCGCATCGGGGCTGGCAAAATCGATGCTTTCCTTGCCGTACGGGTTGATGATCACGAACTGCGCCAGTTCAGGCGTGGTTTTGATCAGCTGGGCGAAGTCGTAGCGGCCCTGATGGCGATTGCGCGGGTGAAGGCTGGCCTTCTCGCGGGGCGGGGCGGCATTGGCCGTCGTCGCTGGCAGGGGCTTTTTGTGCGGGGTTCTGGGTGTTCTGGGGGTGGTCATGGGCGAAGTCGATTCGGGGGTGGCTCAAAGTGACGGGTATTGTCCCACATTCGCGTTGTGACGAACGCGAAGGCTAACGTTGATTTAACCGATCATTCCCACGCTCCCGCGTGGGAATGCCTCAACGGACGCTCTGCGTCCACTTTGGGGACGCGGAGCGTCCCGGGCTGCATTCCCACGCAGAGCGTGGGAACGATCATAACTTTTGGGCAAAAAAAGGGAGGCCTTACATGGGCCTCCCTTTTTTCAGCTGCTCGATTTAGCCGTTACAAACTGGCAATCCGTGCATGCTGCTCGGCCAGCTTGCCCAAGGCCTGTTCGGCTTCGGCCAGTTTGGCGCGTTCTTTGTCGATGACTTCGGCCGGAGCCTTGTCAACGAACGCCGCGTTGGACAGCTTGCCGCCGACCCGCTGCACTTCGCCCTGCAGACGCTGGATTTCCTTGTCCAGACGCGCAAGTTCGGCTGCCTTGTCGATCAGGCCGGCCATTGGCACCAGCACTTCCATCTCGCCGACCAGAGCGGTAGCGGACAGCGGTGCTTCGGCGCCTGGAGCGAGAATCGTGATCGATTCAAGTTTGGCCAGCTTCTTGAGCAATGCATCGTTTTCGGTCAGACGGCGCTGATCTTCGCTGCTGACGTTTCTCAGGAACAGCTGCAATGGCTTGCCCGGGCCGATATTCATCTCTGCGCGGATGTTGCGCGTGGCGAGCATCAGGCCCTTGAGCCATTCGATATCGTCTTCAGCGGCCGGATCAATGCGTGCTTCGTTCGCCACCGGCCACGGTTGCAGCATGATGGTCTTGCCTTCGATACCGGCCAGCGGCGCCAGGCGCTGCCAGATTTCTTCGGTGATAAACGGCATGAACGGGTGCGCCAGGCGCAGGGCAACTTCCAGCACGCGAACCAGCGTGCGACGGGTGCCGCGCTGACGTTCGATCGGCGCGTTCTCGTCCCACAGCACAGGTTTGGACAGTTCCAGGTACCAGTCGCAATACTGGTTCCAGATGAACTCGTACAGCGCCTGAGCAGCCAGGTCGAAACGGAACTGGTCGAGTTGGCGGGTCACTTCAGCTTCGGTGCGCTGCAGCTGCGAAATGATCCAGCGATCGGCCAGCGACAGTTCGACTTCTTCGCCGTTCTGACCGCAGTCTTCGCCTTTATCGAGCACGTAGCGCGCTGCGTTCCAGATCTTGTTGCAGAAGTTGCGATAGCCTTCGACGCGGCCCATGTCGAACTTGATGTCGCGGCCGGTGGAGGCCAGCGAGCAGAACGTGAAGCGCAGGGCGTCGGTGCCGTAGCTGGCAATACCGTCAGCAAACTCATCGCGGGTCTGCTTTTCGATTTTCTTCAGCAGTTTTGGCTGCATCAGACCGGTGGTGCGTTTCTCGACCAGTGCTTCGAGTTCGATGCCGTCGATGATGTCCAGCGGGTCCAGGACGTTGCCCTTGGACTTGGACATCTTCTGACCCTGTCCATCGCGGACCAGGCCGTGCACATAGACGGTCTTGAACGGAACTTGCGGTGTGCCGTCTTCGTTTTTCACCAGGTGCATGGTGAGCATGATCATCCGGGCGACCCAGAAGAAAATGATGTCGAAGCCAGTTACCAGAACGTCGGTGGAGTGGAATTTCTTCAGGAACTCGGTCTGCTGCGGCCAACCCAGGGTGGAGAAGGTCCACAGGCCTGAGCTGAACCAGGTGTCGAGAACGTCGTTGTCCTGTTGCAGCGCTACGTCCGGGCCAAGGTTGTTTTTGGCACGCACTTCAGCTTCGTCGCGACCTACATACACTTTGCCCGATTCGTCGTACCAGGCCGGAATCCGGTGGCCCCACCACAGCTGACGGCTGATGCACCAATCCTGGATATCGCGCATCCACGAGAAGTACATGTTTTCGTACTGCTTGGGCACGAAGGCAATCCGGCCGTCTTCAACGGCGGCAATCGCAGGTTCCGCCAGAGGCTTGGTGGAAACGTACCATTGGTCGGTCAGCCACGGTTCGATGATGGTCCCGGAGCGGTCGCCTTTCGGCACCTTCAAGGCGTGATCATCGACGCTGACCAGCAGGCCCGCAGCCTCGAAGGCAGCAACGATTTCCTTACGCGCCTGGAAACGGTTGAGACCGGCGTATTCGGCGGGCAGTGTGCCGTCGATCTGCTCGTTGAGCGTGCCGTCAAGGTTGAACACCTGAGCGGCCGGCAATACATCGGCGTTCTTGTCGAAAATGTTCAGCAGCGGCAGGTTGTGGCGCTTGCCGACTTCATAATCGTTGAAATCGTGGGCCGGGGTGATTTTCACGCAGCCGGTGCCGAATTCAGGATCGCAGTAATCATCGGCGATGATCGGGATGCGACGGCCAACCAGCGGCAGGTCGACAAACTTGCCGATCAGGGCTTTATAACGCTCATCTTCCGGGTTCACCGCGACGGCAGCGTCGCCGAGCATGGTTTCCGGGCGAGTGGTGGCGACGATCAGATAATCCAGACCTTCAGCGGTCTTGGCACCGTCGGCCAACGGGTAACGCAGGTTCCACAGGGAGCCTTTCTCGTCATGGTTTTCCACTTCGAGGTCAGAGATCGCTGTGTGCAGTTTGGTATCCCAGTTGACCAGACGCTTGCCGCGGTAGATCAGACCGTCTTCGTGCAAGCGCACAAAGGCTTCTTTTACGGCTTCCGAAAGACCGTCGTCCATGGTGAAGCGCTCACGGCTCCAGTCCACGGACGAGCCGAGGCGACGGATCTGGCGGCTGATGTTGCCGCCGGACTGATCCTTCCATTCCCAGACTTTCTCGAGGAATTTTTCGCGGCCCAGGTCATGGCGGTTCTGGCCTTGGGCTTCGAGCTGACGCTCCACCAGCATCTGCGTGGCGATACCGGCGTGGTCGGTGCCCGGCTGCCACAGGGTGTTGCGACCCTGCATGCGGCGGAAACGGATCAGCGCATCCATGATCGCGTTGTTGAAGCCATGGCCCATGTGCAGGCTGCCAGTGACGTTCGGCGGCGGAATCATGATGGTGTAGGAATCGCCCGCGCCTTGCGGAGCGAAATAATTCTCGGACTCCCAGGTGTTGTACCAGGAAGTTTCAATGGCGTGCGGCTGGTAGGTCTTATCCATGCGCGGCGGGACCCTATTGGCATTTATTCAGGAAAAGCCGGCAAGTATAGCGGGGATGTTCGGTTGGGCGTAGAGCGAGGTGACGGTGGGCGAACTAAAACTTTCGCGAAATTTGTGCTGCCGGGCTTTTGTGGTGAGGGGCTTGCTCCCTCACCACAAAAATTGCAGTAGGGGGTCAGAACTGATACTGGCTCAACAACCGTTCCATCCGCGCGTCGAGGCGCCGTTTGATTTCGGTTTCGATGTGCGGAGCGAAGTCGTCGATCACGTCTTGCATGATCAGTTGTGCGGCGGCGCGCAGTTCGCTGTCCAGGTGCAAGAGCGCATCAGTACCTTTGTTGACGGCTGGTGCTGGTGCCGGAGCGGGCACCGGCGTTGCGACTGGCGCTGGCGTCGGTTGCTCTGCGGCCTGTTCGACGGGTTTGGCAGGCGGTTTGCCACCCACCATGTCAGACAGCAGAGGAATCTGTACATCGTTGGCAACCGTTTCGGTCAGCAGCGGTGGTTGCAGGTTGTCATCGCCGAGCAGTTGGCGGATCGACTCAAGGTCATCCAGCAGGTGCGCGGACTTTTGTTGCGGGTTTGGAGTGTCCATCGGGTGCTCAGAGTCGCTGTAGACGGTGATCTTGCAGAGGATAGCCCTGTTCGCGGTAGAAACGGAAACTCTCCCGCGCGGCCTGACGAATAGTAGGGTCTTCGACCACGACTTCTGCCACACGGGCGAAGCGTTGGGCAAATGTCGGGACTTTCAGGTCCAGATTGACCAGCAGATCCTGATGTTGTCCACAGTCTTCGCCAAGACCGAGAACAATCAAGCCGTCCGGTTCGCTTTCGACGGGACCATGGGGCACAAAGCTTTCGCCTTTGAAGCTCCACAAACGAGCGTCGAGATCGTCACGCTGGGCCGCGTCGCTGCAATGCAGATAGACCCGGTGCCCAAGGCGCCAGGCTTTTTCGGTGAGTTTGCAGGCGAAGTCCAGGCGCGCGGAAGGATCGGCGCTGGGCAGAATGTAAAAGTCGACTTTGGTCATTGCAGGTCCCGACGCCTGCGCGGCGTCATCCGTGGATGACGCCGCGCAGAGTCTTCAGTTTCAGGCTTTGGCGCGATCCAGCAGGTATTGGGTCAGCAAAGGAACCGGACGGCCAGTGGCGCCCTTGTCCTTGCCGCCGCTGGTCCAGGCAGTCCCGGCGATGTCCAGGTGGGCCCAGTTGTATTGCTTGGTGAAACGCGACAGGAAACAGGCAGCGGTGATGGTGCCGGCTTTCGGGCCGCCGATGTTGGCCATGTCGGCGAACGGGCTGTCCAGCTGTTCCTGGTACTCATCGAACAGCGGCAGTTGCCATGCACGGTCATCAGCCTGAACGCCTGCGCTCAGCAGTTGGCCGATCAGCTCGTCGTTGTTGCCCAGCAGGCCGGAAGTATGAGCCCCCAGAGCAACCACACAAGCGCCGGTCAGGGTGGCGATGTCGATGACCGCTTGTGGCTTGAAGCGCTCGGCATAGGTCAGGGCGTCGCACAGCACCAGACGGCCTTCGGCGTCGGTGTTGAGGATTTCCACGGTCTGGCCGCTCATGGTGGTGACGATGTCACCCGGCCGTGCTGCACCGCCGCTCGGCATGTTCTCGGCGCAGGCCAGGATGCACACCAGATTGATTGGCAGCTTGAGTTCGAGCACGGCATGCAGGGTGCCGAACACGCTGGCCGAGCCGCCCATGTCGTACTTCATCTCGTCCATGCCAGCGCCAGGCTTGAGGCTGATGCCGCCGGTGTCGAAAGTGATGCCTTTGCCGACCAGCACGAACGGCTTCTCGGATTTCTTGCCGCCCTGGTAGTTCATGACGATCAGGCGAGGCGGTTGATCGCTGCCCTGGCCTACCGCGTAGAACGCGCCCATGCCCAATTCTTTGATTTTCTTCTCGTCGAGAATTTCGACTTTCAGGTCTTTGTGCGCCTTGCCGAGGTTTTTCGCCTGTTCGGCGAGGAAGCTCGGGTGGCAGATGTTCGGCGGCAGGTTGCCCAGGTCGCGGGTGAACGCCATGCCGGCGGCGATGGCCTGCGCGTGAGTTACGGCGCGTTCGGCTTCGGCTTGTGCAGCCTTGATGGTCAGCAGGGTGATTTTTTTCAGGGCGCGCGGTTCGGCTTTCTGGCTCTTGAACTGGTCGAAGAAGTATTCGCCGTCCACCAGGGTTTCGGCCAGCAGACGCGTCTTGCCGTAGCTGTCACGGCCTTTGACGATCACTTCGTCCAGGGCCAGTACCGCATCGCTGCCGCCCAGACCTTTGAGGGTATTGAGCACGCTGCTGATGATTTTGCGGAACGGGCGATCGCCCAGTTCTGCGTCGTTACCGATGCCGACCAGCAGCACGCGTTCGGCTTTGAGATTCGGCAGGCTATGCAGCAGCAGACTTTGGCCTACTTTACCGGCCAGGTCGCCGCGCTTGAGGACTGCGCTGATGGCGCCGCCGCTGAGTTCGTCGAGTTGGCGGGCAGAGGTGCCGAGCTTGCGGCCTTCGCCGACGGCGACCACCAGAGTGGCGGTCTTCAACGTTTCTGGGCTAACGCTTTTTACAACCAGTTCCATGTCCGGGTCCCTGAATAAATGGTCAAAATGCGCATCGCTCAAACGCGTGCGCTTGGCTTCTCTATATGAAGCTTGTTTCATAAAAAGAAAGGCGCCGGTATGTGCCAGCGACAAAGCCGCCAGTTTGAACCTCGCCGCCCGAGGCTGACAACCCTCCCATGAGCGAACTTCGCCGCTTTACGCGCCTGCTTGAGCGTGCGCAGTGACAGGCGGGTTCAATCACAGGATAATGCGCCATCTTTTTCGGCGGCTCAGCTCCACGAGTCGGCTCGATACGTTTGCTTGTTTGGCCGCCTGAGCCTGACAACCCTGGAGTGTCTGGTTTGATCGTCTTCCGTTATCTGTCCCGAGAAGTCCTGTTGACCCTGAGCGCTGTCAGCGCTGTGCTGTTGGTCATCATCATGAGTGGACGTTTCATCAAATTCCTGGCTCAGGCAGCTTCCGGCGCCCTGGACCCGGGTTCGCTGTTCCTGATCATGGGGTTTCGTCTACCTGGTTTCCTGCAACTGATTCTGCCTTTGGGGCTGTTTCTGGGGATCCTGCTGGCTTACGGCCGTCTCTACCTTGAAAGCGAAATGACCGTGCTCTCGGCCACCGGCATGAGCCAGCAGCGTTTGTTGGTCATGACCCTGTTTCCGGCGACTCTGGTCGCAGTGGTGGTGGCATGGTTGAGTTTGAGCCTGGCGCCACAAGGTGCGAACCAGTTCCAGTTGCTGCTCAACAAACAGGATGCAATGACCGAATTCGACACCCTGGTGCCGGGCCGCTTTCAAGCCTTGCGCGATGGCACGCGAGTGACTTACACAGAGCAACTGTCTGATGATCGTGCCAATCTGGGCGGCGTATTCATCTCGGAAAAACGTATTTCCGCTGACAAAAGCAAGGATCGCGGCATTTCCGTGCTGGTGGCGGAAAAGGGTCGTCAGGAAATCAAGGCAGACGGTAATCGTTACCTGATCCTCGACAACGGCTATCGCTACGATGGTAATCCGGGGCAGGCCGACTACCGTGCCATCAAGTACGACACCTATGGTGTGCTACTGCCCAAGCCGGATGTCAGTGACGAAGTGACCGATCGCGATGCGATACCGACCAAAAATCTGTTGGGCAAGGACGACATACGTTCTCGCACCGAGTTGCAATGGCGACTTTCCTTGCCGCTGCTGGTGTTCATCGTGACCTTGATGGCGGTGCCGTTGTCTCGGGTCAACCCGCGCCAGGGTCGTTTCCTCAAGTTGCTTCCGGCAGTTCTTCTTTATATGGCTTATCTGACCATCCTGATTGCCGCCCGTGGCGCACTGGAAAAAGGCAATACCCCGGCTGCACTGGGCTTGTGGTGGGTTCACGCACTCTTCCTGGTCATTGGTCTGGGGTTGCTGTATTGGGAGCCGTTGCGCTTGAAAATGGCGAGTCGCCGCAGTGTGCTGGAGATGGCCCGTGGATAAGCTGGATCGCTACATCGGTAGCAGTGTGTTCACAGCCATTGTGGGGGTGTTGGGGGTTATTCTCGGTCTGGCGTCATTGTTTGCCTTCATCGACGAGATGAGCGACGTCAGCGATACCTACACGCTGGTCGACGTCTTGAGCTTCGTGTTGCTGACCGCCCCGCGTCGCGTCTATGACATGTTGCCAATGGCGGCCTTGATCGGCTGTCTCATTGGGCTAGGCAACCTGGCCAGCGCCAGCGAACTGACCATCATGCGCGCCGCTGGCGTGTCCATCGCTCGTATTGTCTGGGCGGTGATGAAGCCGATGCTGGTACTGATGCTGGTGGGCGTACTGGTCGGCGAGTACGTCGCGCCGACCACGGAAAATATCGCGCAGGCCAATCGTTCCCTGGCTCAAGGCAGCGGTGATGCGCAAAGTGCCAAGCATGGTTTGTGGCACCGACAGGGTGATGAATTCATTCACGTCAACTCCGTACAACCCGATGGTGTGCTGTACGGCGTGACCCGTTATCGCTTCGATGATCAGCGTCATATGCTCACTTCGAGCTTTGCCAAGCGTGCGGAATTCGATAAGGATCATTGGCAGTTAAGCGAGGTGACCACCACGCTGTTCCATGATGGCAGCACGGAGATCGTGACGCTTCCTGTGGAGCGTTGGGATTTGGCTTTGAGTCCGCAGCTGCTCAATACGGTGGTCATGGAGCCAGAAGCACTGTCCATCAGCGGGTTGTGGAACTACATCCATTATCTGGCCGATCAGGGTTTGAACAACGGCCGTTACTGGCTGGCATTCTGGGTCAAGGCGCTGCAACCCTTGGTGACTGCTGCGCTGGTGCTGATCGCTATTTCGTTCATTTTCGGTCCGTTGCGCTCGGTGACTCTCGGTCAGCGGGTATTTACCGGTGTACTGGTGGGCTTCACCTTCCGGATTGTCCAGGATTTGCTGGGGCCTTCGAGCCTGGTGTTCGGTTTCTCGCCGTTGTTTGCGGTGTTGGTGCCGGCAGGTATCTGTGCGCTGGCCGGGATCTGGTTGTTGCGACGAGCCGGCTGATAGCGGTTTTGCCCCGCACTGGCTGGATAAAAAGCGCCTCTGTCGAAAGACCGGGGCGTTTTGCATTCACGGGTGGTGACAGGTGAACGTGACGCTTGCGCCGTGTATCAGGTACAATTCCCGGCTATTTTTCGGCGGGCTATGCCTGCAGCCTTTTTGAGTGTTGATCCGTGAGTGATTTGAGTCATATCCGCAATTTCTCCATCATCGCCCACATTGACCATGGCAAGTCGACTCTGGCCGATCGCTTCATCCAGATGTGCGGCGGCCTGGCCGAGCGCGAAATGGAAGCCCAGGTTCTGGACTCCATGGACCTGGAGCGTGAACGCGGGATCACCATCAAGGCCCATAGCGTCACCCTGTATTACACCGCCCGCGACGGTATCAAGTACCAGCTGAACTTCATTGACACCCCGGGCCACGTCGACTTCACCTATGAAGTCAGCCGGTCGCTGGCGGCGTGTGAAGGTGCGTTGCTGGTGGTCGATGCCGGTCAGGGTGTAGAAGCCCAGTCGGTCGCTAACTGCTACACCGCGATCGAGCAAGGCCTTGAAGTCATGCCGGTGCTGAACAAGATCGACCTGCCGCAGGCCGATCCAGACCGGGTGAAGGACGAAATCGAGAAAATCATCGGCATCGACGCTACCGATGCGGTCGAGTGCAGTGCCAAGACCGGTCTGGGCGTCGACGAAGTGCTCGAGCGTCTGGTTCGCACCATTCCTGCGCCGACCGGCAACATCGAAGATCCGCTGCAAGCGTTGATCATCGACTCCTGGTTCGACAACTACCTGGGCGTTGTTTCCCTGGTACGCGTGCGCCACGGCTGTGTGAAGAAGGGCGACAAGATCCTGGTCAAGTCCACCGGCAAGATCCACCTGGTGGACAGCGTCGGTGTATTCAACCCGAAACATACCGCTACCGTTGACCTGAAAGCCGGTGAAGTAGGCTTCATTATCGCGGGCATCAAGGACATTCATGGCGCGCCGGTCGGTGACACCCTGACCTTGAGCTCCACGCCTGACGTCGACGTGCTGCCAGGCTTCAAACGCATTCAGCCGCAGGTGTATGCCGGTCTGTTCCCGGTCAGCTCCGACGACTTCGAAGACTTCCGCGAAGCCCTGCAAAAGCTCACGCTGAACGACTCTTCCTTGCAGTACACGCCGGAAAGCTCCGACGCGCTGGGCTTCGGCTTCCGTTGCGGGTTCCTCGGCATGCTGCACATGGAAATCATCCAGGAGCGCCTGGAGCGCGAGTACGACCTGGACCTGATTACCACGGCGCCGACGGTAATTTTCGAGCTGTTGCTCAAGAACGGTGAAACGATTTACGTCGATAACCCGTCCAAGCTGCCAGACCTGTCGGCCATCGAAGACATGCGCGAGCCGATCGTGCGGGCCAATATTCTTGTGCCGCAAGAGCACCTGGGCAACGTCATTACCCTGTGTATCGAAAAGCGTGGCGTGCAGCACGACATGTTGTTCCTCGGTACTCAGGTCCAGGTGACCTACGACTTGCCGATGAACGAAGTGGTCCTGGACTTCTTCGACCGTCTGAAGTCCACCAGCCGCGGCTATGCTTCGCTGGATTACCATTTCGATCGTTATCAATCAGCTAATCTGGTGAAGCTGGATGTGTTGATCAACGGTGACAAAGTCGACGCTCTGGCGCTGATCGTGCACAAAGACAATGCGCACTACAAAGGTCGCCAGTTGACCGAGAAGATGAAAGAACTGATTCCGCGTCAGATGTTCGACGTTGCAATCCAGGCCGCCATTGGCGGACAGATTATTGCGCGGACCTCCGTCAAGGCTCTC
>JAPLSD010000383.1 GCA_026398835.1 Pseudomonas sp. | reverse complement strand
TACGCCCTTACGGCGTGTCACTTTTTCAGACGCCAAAAAGTAACCAAAAGGCTTCGCCCCGAGCGTACGGCACGTCGCTAAGGCTCCGCGTTCCCTCGCTCCGGTGTCCATCAGGGGGCGCCGGAGCGAGGGTATGCCGAGCCTAGGCGAGGGACCGGATGGGGGGGCAAGACTTTTTGGTTCCTTTTGGCTGGGCCGGCACTCCGGGCGTTTGCCAAAAGGGACTCGCCGTAAGGGCGAAACCAGTAAGAAGTCGTTACCGCAGGAACGGATATGTACACGGTCAAATCGCCGTAATGGCGAAACCGTCAGTTGCCGTTACCTCAGAAATGGCTATGTACTCCGACAAAGAAGTCTTAAGGCTACGCTGCCCCCCCACCTCCTTGATAACGGCCATCTAATGGCCCTCATTCATCAAGCCAGCGAATGCCTCGCCATTCAGGCACTCCTCCAAAGCCCCGGGTTAACAAAAGATAACGTGGCGTCGATTGTCAGACCTTTCCAAAGCTGGATAGGATAGGCCAGCTTCAGAAGGGGCTCTAGATTGCAGGTTTCAGGACAACGATCCGAAATGGCAAATCAGAAAAAAACGCCCTGTACGGCGCCCTGAAAGGTTGAATGACCTAACAATAATAATGGGGGAAAGGTCTATGAGTGAGCCTGTCATGGGTGTGGGTTTTTGCCGCCCGCCGGCGTTACGCAGATTCGCGTTGCTGGCTACAGCGCTCTCGCTGTTGGGTGTTGCTGCGTTGTCGGCACCCGTCCAGGCCGCAGCCACGGCAGCGGTCGACACTGTCTATTCGATTGAATCCGCAAAGTCCGCCAAAGGCCTGATGCTCGACGTCGTGCCTGCCGGCGCGCGTCTGGTGGCTGTGGGTGATCGCGGTCATATTCTCTATTCCGATGACCAGGGCAAGACCTGGACCCAGGCCAAAGTACCAACTCGACAGTTACTGACCGCGGTGTTCTTTGTCGACGACAAGCATGGCTGGGCGGTCGGGCATGACGCGCAAATTCTCGCCAGTGAAGACGGCGGTGTGACCTGGACCAAGCAATTCGAAGACTTGAAGCGCGAAGCGCCGCTGCTCGACGTCTGGTTCAAGGACGCCAGCAGCGGCTTTGCCGTTGGCGCTTATGGCGCACTGCTGGAAACCACCGACGGTGGCAAGCACTGGGAAGACGCCAGCGATCGCCTGGACAACCAAGACCAATACCACCTCAATTCCATCGCGGCGGTCAAGGATTCCGGTCTGTTCATCGTCGGTGAGCAGGGCAGCATGTTCCGCTCCGCTGATTGGGGACAAACCTGGGAGCGCCTGGAAGGCCCGTATCAGGGATCGCTGTTTGGTGTAATCGGTACCCGCCAGCCCGGCACACTGCTGGCTTACGGTCTGCGCGGCAATCTGTTTCGCTCCACTGATTTCGGCAGCACCTGGGAGCCGGTTGAGCTGAAAGCCGCCCGAGGTGCACTCGAATTCGGCCTGTCCGGCGCGACATTGCTCGATGACGGTTCACTGGTCATCGTCGGCAACGGCGGCAGTGTGGTGCGCAGCACCGACGATGGTTTGACCTTCAGCGTATTCAATCGACCGGACCGCATTTCCTTGTCGGCGGTCACGGCGGCAGGCAATGGCAACTTGATTCTGGTGGGACAGGGCGGCGTTCGCTCTACCACGCCAACCGGCGCTGAGCTGGGCAAATAATAAGAAGGCGGGGGATTTCCATGAGCATTCATCAACAAGACAAGATTTCCATAAGTAGTCATCACCAAGACAAGGCGACGTTTCTCGAACGCCTGATTTTCAACAACCGCCCGGCAGTGATCGTCATCTGCCTGCTGGTCAGCGTGTTCCTGTTCTGGCAGGCGACGCTGATTCGGCCGTCCACCAGTTTCGAAAAAATGATCCCGCTCAAGCACCCCTTCATCGAGAAGATGCTCGAGCACCGCAACGATCTGGCCAACCTGGGCAACACCGTGCGGATCTCGGTGGAAGCCACCGATGGCGACATTTTCTCCAGGGAGTACATGGAGACCCTGCGGCAGATTAACGACGAGGTGTTCTACATCTCCGGCGTTGACCGTTCCGGTCTCAAGTCGCTGTGGAGCCCCAGCGTTCGCTGGACTGAAGTGACCGAGGAAGGTTTCGCCGGTGGCGAGGTGATTCCGCAGAGCTACAACGGCTCGGCCGACAGCCTCGATCTGTTGCGTAACAACGTGCTCAAGTCCGGTCAGGTCGGTCGGTTGGTAGCCAACGATTTCAAATCCAGCATCGTCGATATTCCGTTGTTGGAGTCCTACCCGGACCCGCAAGACCAGGGCAAGTTGCTCGCGCTGGACTACCAGAAATTCTCCCATGAGCTTGAAGACAAAATCCGCAACAAGTTCGAAGCGCAAAACCCCAATGTGCAGATCCACATCGTCGGTTTCGCCAAGAAAGTCGGCGACCTGATTGATGGCCTGATCATGGTGGTGATGTTCTTCGGCGTCGCTTTCATCATCACTCTGGTGTTGCTGTACTGGTTCACCAACTGTATGCGCAGCACCGTCGCGGTGTTGAGTACCACGCTGGTGGCGGTGGTCTGGCAACTCGGGCTGATGCACGCCTTTGGTTTCGGGCTGGACCCGTATTCGATGCTGGTGCCGTTCCTGATCTTCGCCATCGGTATTTCCCACGGCGTACAAAAGATCAACGGCATCGCCTTGCAGTCCAGTGGGGCCGACAACGCCCTGACCGCAGCGCGGCGAACATTCCGGCAATTGTTCCTGCCGGGGATGATCGCGATTCTGGCGGATGCGGTGGGCTTCATCACCTTGCTGATCATCGACATCGGCGTGATTCGCGAATTGGCCATCGGCGCGTCCATTGGTGTGGCGGTAATTGTGTTCACCAACCTGATCCTGTTGCCGGTAGCGATTTCCTACGTAGGCATCAGCAAACGCGCCGTCGACCGCAGCAAGAAAGACGCGGTGCGCGAGCATCCGTTCTGGCGCTTGCTGTCGAACTTTGCCAGCCCGAAAGTTGCACCGGTGTCGATCGCCCTGGCCTTGTTGGCTTTCGGTGGCGGTCTCTGGTACAGCCAGAACCTGAAGATCGGCGACCTCGATCAAGGCGCGCCGGAGCTGCGTCCTGATTCGCGCTACAACAAAGACAACAATTTCATCATCAGCAACTACTCCACCAGCTCCGATGTATTGGTGGTGATGGTCAAGACTGCCCCGGAAGGCTGCTCGCGTTACGCCGCCATGGCGCCGATCGATGAGTTGATGTGGAAGATGCAGAACACCGAGGGCGTGCAGTCGGCGATTTCCCTGGTGACTGTCTCCAAGCAGATGATCAAGGGCATGAACGAGGGCAATCTGAAATGGGAAACCCTTTCGCGCAATCCAGACGTGTTGAACAACTCAATCGCCCGCGCTGATGGTCTGTACAACAACAGTTGCTCGCTGGCGCCGGTACTGGTGTTCCTCAACGACCACAAGGCCGCAACCCTTGATCGCGCGGTGCATGCGGTGCAGGAGTTCGCCAAGGAGAACAACAAGGACGGCCTGGAATTCATCCTCGCGGCCGGTAACGCCGGGATCGAAGCGGCCACCAACGAAGTGATCAAGGAGTCGGAACTGACCATCCTGGTCTTGGTGTACATCTGTGTGGCGACCATGTGCATGATCACCTTCCGTTCATGGGCGGCAACCTTGTGCATTGTGCTGCCGCTGGTGCTGACCTCGGTACTCGGTAACGCCCTGATGGCCTTCATGGGTATTGGCGTGAAAGTCGCGACCTTGCCGGTGGTGGCACTGGGCGTGGGGATCGGTGTCGATTACGGCATCTACATTTACAGCCGCCTCGAAAGCTTCCTGCGCGCCGGTCTGCCACTGCAAGAAGCCTACTACCAGACGCTGAAATCCACCGGTAAAGCGGTGCTGTTCACCGGTCTGTGCCTGGCCATCGGCGTTTGCACCTGGATCTTCTCGGCGATCAAGTTCCAGGCTGACATGGGCCTGATGCTGACCTTCATGCTGCTGTGGAACATGTTCGGCGCGTTGTGGTTGTTGCCAGCGCTGGCGCGGTTCCTGATCAAGCCGGAAAAACTGGCCGGGCAGAAGGGTAATTCGTTGTTTGCCCATTAAGGGTTAGTTGAAACAACAAAGCCGCAACCTCAGGTTGCGGCTTTTTTGTGCAGGCGAAACGCGATCAGGTTTTGTGCTCGGCGCCTGGTCCTCAACTGGACACGGGAGTTGAAGTCCGTCGATGGGCTATCATTGCCACTTTCCAATTGATGATTGATCGCCATGACTGCCGCTACCGACACCTTGCTCACCGTTCTCGAAACCTGCGACATGCTGGAAATCGACGGGCTGCATGCCTTTGATTTCTCTCTCGACGAAGAGGATCAACTACACATCGAATGCATGGACGGCCGGGCAGCCAAGCGCTGGGTTTTCAGTATGGCCCAGGTGCAAGCCGCGACCTTCGATGAGACCCTGCAGAGCTGGACCATCACCGGTGATTCAGGCGAACACCGGTTGGTGTGCATGAGTGCATTCAGCGGCGGTGACGAAGAGGATAACGAGCATGAGGATGCGTAACTTCTGGCCATTGCTGATGGCTGGCAGTGTGGGTGCGATGTCCGTGCAGGCGGCGCCGGTCGATAGCTATGAGCTGCTGGTCGGCTCCTACACCCAGGGCCAGAGCCAGGGCCTCTATCGTCTGCAGTTCGACAGCCGCTCAGGTCAGCTCGACGCCAAACCGCTGCAGGTGGTGAAGAGCGCCAACCCGTCGTGGTTGACCCTCTCCAAGGATCAGCGACGACTGTTTGTGGTCAACGAAAACGGTCCGGGTCAGGTCGATCCGGTCGGCCGTGTCAGCAGCTTTTCCATTGACCCGAAGGGTCATGAGCTGAGCCTGATCAATCAGGTCCAGTCCCTTGGTAATGAGCCGACTCATTCCAGCCTGAGCTTTGACGGGCGCTACCTGTTTGTCAGCAACTATTCGGTGGCGCAAGACCCGGGCGGTAGCCTCGCGGTATTGCCAGTGGCAGCAGATGGCAAGATGTCGCCGCCGGTGCAACTGAGCAGCCATCCGTCCAGCCGGGTCAATCCGGAACGGCAGATGTCAGCCCATGTGCATTCGACGGTGTCATCGCCGGACGGCCAGTACGTGTTTTCCAGCGACCTGGGGGCGGACAAGATCTTTGTCTACCGCTACGACCCCAAAGCCAATCCTGAGCTGCCGTTGACCGCCGCCACTGTGGCTTCGGTGCAGTTGCCGCCGGGCAGCGGGCCGCGACATCTGCTGTTCAGCGGTGATGGCAAGCATGCCTGGTTGACCATGGAAATGAGTGCGCAAGTCGCGGTATTCGACTACCAGGCAGGCAAGCTTGTGCAGCGGCAGATGGTCGAACTGGCCGCCAACCAGCCCAAGGAAGAGAAGGCCGCAGGTGCGCTGCATGCCTCGCAGGACGGCAAGTACCTTTACGTCAGCAACCGTGGCACCGCCAATCAGTTGCTGGTATTTGCCATCGATCCTGCAACGGGTGAGCTCAAAGAGATCCAGCGCCGTTCGGTGGAAGGCGATCATCCAAGGGAATTCAGCCTCGATCCGAGTGGCAAATTCCTGTTGATCGGCAACCAGAAAAGCAACCAGATCGTGGTGCTTGAGCGCGATGCCAAGACCGGTTTGTTAGGCAAAACCGTACAAAAACTACCGTTCGATTCCCCCAGCGATATCAAATTCTTGCTGCGTCAATAAGCCGCAGGCCCCGGATGACGGGGCCTGCGTACTTCTATTAATGACGCTGATATCCGCTACTGCTGCAAAGAATTTCAACGCGCCGACCCTCGGGCGTAAGTTTGCTTCACGGCCTACACAGGCAAGCAAGCCAACTGAATTTACGAGGGTTAACGCCATGAACTTCAATCTCTTCTCCGTCATCGCTGCTTCCGCTATCTCGGCTACCGTGGCTCTGCCAGCCAGTGCCAACGTCTCAATCGACGACAAAAAATCCAGCTCTCACACCTACACCCAGAAATACCTGCAACAAAGCGCCAACTTCTACGCTGCACTGGATCACAAGATCCAACACTGAAACCTGCGTACTAAAGCGTTTATGCAGGAGCGAAGTCACTGCTTTGATCGGCGATCATTTTCGTCGGCAGGGAACAAGAGTGATGTCGCTCCTGCATAAACCGTTTGCGACAGCAGTCGTGATCAGTACAAATTCCTTTGGTAATGGCATATAGCCACGTGTTCTAATTTGACGCTAATTTATTGACTCAATCTCTCCAAGGGATCGACAGCATGGTTATGCGTCTGGCAGTGGTTCTTCTGTTCCTCTATTCCACCCCTATCTTGTCGGCTGCCCAGCCTGTTCCAGACGAGCCTGATGCTGCGCGCGAGCGATTGATGAGCGTGTTGCAGGACTAAGACACGCTGGATTTAAGATCAACAAAGCTGATAGTTACTATGCACAAAGGTCGCTATTCATTCTTGGTTATTTGATCGAATCTGTGGGCACTGAAACATGCCCACGGAGAATCCCATGGCCAGCACACTTCTTACTTCTGCCAAACACGGTGCTTACGTCGCCATCGGTTTGTACATGGCCATGATCCTTATGGTCACCTTGTCTGGCCAGACTCAGCACGCCATCGAGCCGCCAATCCAGGTGGCATACCCAGGCGTTCAATTCGAACGCCACGCACAGAGCATCACTGCCGAACACGCAGACGTTGCGGGATTGGTGGGGCAATGAAAGGGCATAGACTCTGGGTCATCGCCTTCCTGGCGTTTTTGACCAACGGCTCTTCATTGTTAGGGCTGGGGCAGGCTTCGGCCGGTTCACTGGCACGGGCCATCGAATGCAATCACAACATCGCTCACAACATTCAAACCGCCAAGGCATTGGGCTTGCTGGCAGGTAATCCGCCCATCAAACCGAAGGCTGCGCTTTTGGGGCCGTTCAAAGTGGATTGCTCGGCGTTGCAGATGTGCAGTGTGTTCGCCGAGCCGATGGTGGCTTAAGCCGATTTCAGAAGCGACGAATCCCCTATGGGTTTTGTGGCGCAGCTGCCTTGGCCATCACCCCAACAAACAGTTCCGACGCCAAAAACCGCTGCAACCACGCCTGCAAATGCCGATACGGCGTTTCTGCGAACCAGTTCTGATCGACATGAGCAAATTGCCGTACGAATGGCGCCAGGGCGATGTCCGCCAGGCTCAGGTGATCAGCCGCCAAGTGCGTATGTTCCTGCAACAGCTCATTGAGCTTCTCTAAGAAAACGGCGCCTTGCGCGCGGTAATGCTCCATCGGCTGTTCCGGATAGCGATCGGCGTACTTGTAGCGATCCAAATGCACCTTGAACAGCTGATCGTTTTCTTCGATCAGCGCCGCGCTCAGTTGCTGTGCCG
>JAPLSD010000454.1 GCA_026398835.1 Pseudomonas sp. | reverse complement strand
TGGCCGAATAACCCTTGGTGGGCCAACGCTTCGACACCTTTCTTCATCGGTGCAGCGGGTTTGTTTGGCAGCCAGTTCGCCCGCAGCTTTCTGCAGACGGCCAGTCATAGTCGCTGGCTCGATCGCCTGCTGTTGCTGCTGATCGCGTGCAGCGCTGTGGTGGTGGCACTGTCGTTGATGACCAGCTACGCCCTGGCCTTGCGCCTGGCGACGGCCTTGGCGCTGGCCTTTACGGTGACGATCTTTACGGCAGGGATTTTCGCCTGGTGGCGCGGTCTGCGGGTGGCCAGGTATTTCATCATTGCCTGGTCGGCGTTTTTGCTCGGTGGCGTGGTTAACACGCTGATGGTGTTGGGCTACCTGCCAAACGTGTTCTTGACCATGTACGCCAGCCAAATCGGTTCGGCGATTGAAGTGGCGTTGCTGTCGCTGGCGCTGGCCGATCGCATCAACTCGATGCGCGAGCAGCAAGCCCAGACCTTGTTCGATGCGGGTCAGAAACTCGAGGTGTTGAACCAGGAACTGGCCCACAGCAACCGGCTCAAGGACGAATTCCTCTCGACCCTGACCCACGAATTGCGCACGCCGATGAATGGGGTGATCGGTTCGCTGGAGCTCATGCAGACCATGGATCTGGACCCGGAGCTCGAGCAGTATCAACAGACTGCTGCCGGCTCGGCGCGGGACATGATGCGCATGGTCAATGGCATCCTGACATTGACGGAGCTGCAAGCCGGCAGGCTCAAGGTGCAACGGGACGATTTCAGCCTGCGCGGCGTGCTCGACAGGTTGCGAACGCAATTTGCCGCCAACGCTATGAGCAAGGCGCTGGATTTTGAAGTCGAAGTGGCGACGGGGCTTCCAGACCGTCTGCAAGGTGACAGCACAAAACTTATTCAATGCCTGGAATGCTTGCTGGACAACGCCATCAAGTTCACTCGCGAGGGTGGGCTGGTGCTGCGAGTGACCGGTAAATCGGCGGGCGAGGGCCGGATGGCGCTGTCCTTCACGGTGATCGATACCGGTATCGGTTTTATTGATCTGGATGAAGCCACCCTGTACCAACGGTTCTTCCAGCTCGACGGTTCGATGACCCGCGAGTACGGCGGGCTGGGTGTTGGTTTGGCAATTTGCCGGCAACTGATCGAGTTGCTCGGGGGACGTTTGACCCATCAATCGGAGCCGGGGCGCGGTAGTCGTTTCCAGTTGGACGTCGAGTTCGATGTTCGAAGTGTGCCGCCGCTCCCAGCTGAGCAATCCTTAAAAGGCTATACACCGTTAAACCGTCGGGTGCCTCAGGAGTGCACCGTGTTGTTGGTCGATGACAACGGCATCAATCAACTGGTGGTGCGCGGCATGCTGCTCAAATTGGGTTATCGGGTGCGCACGGCGGACAGTGGCCGGTTGATGCTGGAACTGCTACGACGCGAATCCTTCGATGCGGTGTTGCTCGATTGCCAGCTGTCGCAGCTCGATGGCGTTTCGATCTGCTGTCAGGTCCGCGCTCTGCCAGGTTGCGCAGAGTTGCCGATACTTGCGGTGACTCAGGGGGCCGAACGTGAGCGTTGCCAGGCAGCCGGGATGACGGACTGTTTGAGCAAACCAGTGAAATTTGAAGAGTTGCAGGCGGTTTTGTATCGGCGGGTGTTGTGTCCTAAACAAGGTGAAAGCGCCGATATTTAGGCGTATATGCCACTTTGTTCGGATGGGGGGCGGTGCTTAACTGAAGTTCTGGTCCACCCCAAAGGAGCCCCGCCATGAACCTGCATCAGTTCGCCGAAACCCATGAGGTCACCAATCAGCCCCCCTCGCTGGATGGCACCAACCTCTATCGCATCGACCTGCCATTGCAGGAATGGGCGAGGCGTTTTGGGGCCGGGTGGGCCGAATCTCGTATCGATGACTACGGCGCGCTGGCCGGCGGACCGTTGATGGCGGCCGGTTTTTTGGCCAATCAGAACAAACCGGTGTTCTCCAGTCATGACCGTTATGGTCATCGCATTGACCTGGTTGAATTTCATCCGGCTTACCATGAGTTGATGCGAACCGCGGTCGAGCATGGTTTGACCTCATTGCCCTGGACCGATCCGCAGTCCGGTGCACACGTGGCCCGAGCGGCCATGAGTTACCTGCATAGCCAGGCCGAAGCCGGCAGTGGTTGCCCGCTGACCATGACCTTCGCCTCTGTGCCGGCGCTGCGACTGCAACCGGACATCGCCGAGCAATGGCTACCGAAAATTCTTGCGACCGAATACGACCCTCGCAACGTTGGCATTGCCCATAAGGCCGGCGCCACCATCGGCATGGCCATGACCGAGAAACAAGGCGGTACCGATGTGCGGGCCAACACCACCAAGGCTTTTCCGGTGGGGGCCGCAGGTCCGGGTCAAGCCTACGAGTTGATCGGACATAAATGGTTCTGTTCCGCGCCAATGTGCGATGCCTTCCTGACCCTGGCTCAGACCGACAAGGGTTTGACCTGTTTCCTGCTGCCGCGCCATCGCCCGGATGACACCCGCAACCAGTTCTATATCCAACGCCTGAAAAACAAACTCGGCAATTGTTCCAACGCTTCCAGCGAAGTGGAGTTCCGTGGCGCTCTGGCCTGGATGGTCGGCGAGGAAGGTCGCGGTGTGCCGACCATCATCGAGATGGTCGCCATGACCCGTTTCGATTGCATGGTCGGCTCCAGCGCACTGATGCGTCAGGCACTGACTCAAGCCGCTCATCATTGTGCGCATCGTAGGGTCGGCGGTCGTTTGCTCAGCGAACAGCCCTTGATGCAAAACGTACTGGCCGATCTGGCGCTGGAAAGTGAAGCCGCACTGGCGCTGAGCATGCGCATGGGCCGAGCGCTGGATCATCTTGACGATTCACAGGAAGCCAAATTTGCTCGACTGGTGACGGCGGTGGGCAAGTATTGGATCTGCAAACGTGCGCCAGCCATGATCAACGAAGCCGCTGAGTGCATGGGCGGCGCCGGTTATGTCGAAGACAGCATCCTGCCGCGTCTGTACCGTGAGGCACCGGTGAACTCGACGTGGGAAGGTTCCGGTAACGTGCAATGCCTCGACGTGCTGCGGGCCTTGTCGAAAGAGCCGGGCGTGCTTGACGTGCTGTTTGCCGAGTTGGGCCATGGTCATGGCGACAAGCGTCTGGCCGCGCACATCCGTCAGTTGCAGGTGGCGTTCAAGGACACCGACGACATTCAATACCGTGCTCGGCAACTGACCGAAGACATCGCCTTGGGCTTGCAGGCCAAGCTATTGCTGGAAGCGGGCAATGCCAGTGTCAGTGATGCCTTTATCGCCAGTCGCCTGGGTACTGCCGGTCGAGTCTATGGCACGTTGCCGCGAGGCCTGGATGTGGAAGCGATTGTCGCGCGTTCGACACCACAGGGCTTCTGATCGCGCTGACTTGCAGGCAAGATGAAGGCCTGCAAGTCAGAACACAGGATGCTTATCGTGACCGAAGCTTTTATTGTCGTTCAAACCGCCGAACAAGCCGTAGACCGGCTTGCCGCTCTGCACGAGCGTGCCACCACCGCACTGAGCCAGGCCCTCAAGCGCTACCTGAAGGATCGGGTCGAGCCAGACGCTGAGCAGCGCGCTTTATTTCGCTATCCCGAATTGCGCCTGACCTACCTCTGCCAGGGCGAAGTCCCGCAGACCACTCGGGCTTACGCCAAAGTGCAGTTGCCGGGCACTTACAGCGTCACCGTCACCCATCCTTCAGCCTTC
>JAPLSD010000674.1 GCA_026398835.1 Pseudomonas sp. | reverse complement strand
CTGGTTGCGGGGCAAGCCCCAAATACAACGCCTCTCCAAAAGAATCAGTTAGCTGCGCCTCCGCCGTGTTGTTTTTATTGTGCGTGAGCCGATACGTCTTATTTTTATTGTCTTTACATTGCTTGTTATTGTTTTTGTACTAAGCATATAGCAGGTGTCGTGCCAACTTTTGTGAGGTCCCGCAAAACAAGGGGTTAGGCCATGATTCAGGTTTTCGGAGGGCCAAAAAAAGCCGGGGCATCGTTACCGTAAGCCCCGGCTTTTGTTACGCGAAATTGCTGAGGTAACAGTTTCCTCACAAAGTCGAGTGTTACCCTCGACAGCTGCCATTCAGCTTTCGCTGGCAACCCCGGTCTTGCGCCGTGGAATACCCAGGCGTTGACGCCGCTCCCATAGGCACTTGCGGCTCACCCCGAGTTTGCGGGCCAGCTCGGTCTCGGTCATGTGGTCTTGATGCTCAAGGACGAAGTGCTGGAAGTAGTCTTCCAGTGACAAGTCTTCGGTAGGCTCGTGGCTGGTGTTGTTGGCGCTACCCTGTTGCGGTGCCAGACCGATGAAGTCGTCATCTTCCAGATCGCTCAGCTCGATATCGATCCCCAGCAGCTCGGCGGAAATCTCCGGGCTCTCGCACAGAATCACTGCACGTTCGACTGCGTTTTCCAGTTCGCGAACGTTACCTGGCCAGGAGTAGTGACGAATCGCCTGCTCGGCGTCCGGGGCGAACTTCAGGTCGGTGCGGTTGACCCGAGCACTTTGCCGGGCCAGGAAGGCGGTGGCGATTTCGTTGACGTCGGCACCACGCTCGCGCAGGGCTGGTAATTTCAGGGCTATCACGTGAAGGCGGTAATACAAGTCTTCACGGAACTGGCCGATCTTGGCCAGGCTCTTGAGGTCACGGTGAGTCGCGGCAATCAGGCGTACATCGACCTTCTGCGATTGCACCGAGCCAACGCGACGGATTTCGCCTTCTTGCAACACGCGCAGTAAACGCGCCTGAGCTTCCAGTGGCAGCTCGCCGATTTCATCGAGGAACAAGGTGCCACCGTCAGCAGCCTCGACCAGACCCGCGCGTCCGGCGCTGGCACCGGTAAAGGCACCTTTCTCATGGCCGAACAGTTCGGATTCGATCAGGCTTTCCGGAATGGCTGCGCAGTTCACCGAAATCATCGGTGCCTTGGCGCGCTTGGACAGGTTATGCAGGGCACGGGCGACCAGCTCTTTACCGGTACCGGACTCGCCCTGGATCAATACGTTGGAATCGGTCGGGGCAACTTTGCGGATCTTGCTGTACATCTCCAGCATCGGCGGGCAGGAGCCGATAATGCCGATTTCGCCATTACTGTTATCGACACCGGCCTTCTCTGCGCCATTGGCCGTTTTGCCAGCAGGACGTTCGCCGGGCGCAGTCTGAGTCGATTGCCGGTCACGCAGGATGCGTGCGACGGCCTGAAGCATTTCGTCGTGATCGAAAGGCTTGGCGATGTAGTCCACCGCGCCCATCTTCATCGAATCGACTGCCGAGCGCAGGCTGGCGTAGCTGGTCATGATCAGCACCGGAGTGCCTTGACCAAGCTTGATCAACTCGGTACCAGGCGCGCCAGGAAGGCGCAGGTCGCTGACGATCAGGTCAAACGTGGGAATGCTGAAACGCTCTTGTGCTTCCTGCACGGAACCGGCTTCGCTGACCTGGTACTGGTTGCGTTCCAGCAGGCG
Source organism: Pseudomonas sp. (assembly GCA_026398835.1). GTDB lineage: Bacteria > Pseudomonadota > Gammaproteobacteria > Pseudomonadales > Pseudomonadaceae > Aquipseudomonas. The sequence continues at coordinate 2,930 of JAPLSD010000674.1, read as the reverse complement.
GCGCAAGGCGGAGCGGATAATTGTTTCGTCTTCGACGATCAAAATGTGCGGCATTGATTCGATTCTCTCGACGGTCTCAGTTCACAGCGGACGTCGCTTCGACATGACGCGGTAAGGTCACCCGGATACGGGTGCCGCGTTGGCTTTCGGTGTCAGCCGGGCTGTCGATGGTGATTTGTCCATAATGCTCTTCAACGATGGAATAGACCAGTGCAAGGCCCAGACCGGTGCCTTCGCCAGGATCCTTGGTGGTGAAGAAAGGTTCGAACAATCGGTCCATGATGTTCTTCGGAATGCCGCTGCCTTCGTCTTCGACGATCAGATCGACCGTGTGTTCGCCGGCTTCGCTTTTGACCCGTACTGCACTGCCAGCCGGTGAGGCATCGCGGGCATTGGACAGCAGGTTGATCAGTACCTGGGCGAGCCGCTGCGGATCGCCATCGACCCAGTGCTCGGGGTCGCACAGGTTGAAGAATTGTACTTCGAAGTTGCGTCGGTTCAGTGCCAGCAAACCAATGGCGTCCTGCGCCACTTCAGCCAGGCACACCGGCTCGTCACTGTGTTGATGGCTGCCGGCGTGGGCGAAGCTCATCAGCGACTGAACGATGCGTGATACACGCTTGGTCTGCTCGAGGATCTGGCCGCTGATTTCGGTCAGCTCGCTGTCTTCTTCGCGTTCTTCGCGCAGGTTTTGCGCGAGGCAGGCGATGCCGGTGATCGGGTTGCCGATTTCATGGGCCACTCCGGCAGCCAGTCGGCCAATACTGGCCAGCCGCTCGGAATGTACCAGTTTGTCCTCGAGCATCTGGGTTTCAGTCAGGTCTTCCACCAACAGCACCAGGCCGCTGTTACCCGGCGCCAGCGGCTCGTCGATGGCGGCTTTGTGCAGGTTCAGCCAACGGGTCTGGCCGTCGAGGGCCAGGTGTTGTTTGTGCAAATGTTCGTCCGGCAGGTTGATAAAGCCTTGCAGCAGTTCTTTCCACGGATCGGCAATGGTACTCAGGCGCGAACCCACCACGCGCTGGGCGGCGATGCCGGTCAGCTCCTCCATGGCTTTGTTCCACATGAGGATTTCCTGGTCCTTGGCCAGCGAGCAGACGCCCATCGGCAGCTCCTGCAAGGTCTGTCGGTGATAACGACGCAGGGCATCGAGCTCGGCGGCCAGACCGGTCAGGCGCGAGTGATAGTCCTCGAGGCGACTTTCGATGAAGTGGATATCTTCAGTGACATAGTTCTCGCCACCGGCCTTATACGGCAGGAAAGTCTCGACCATGTCTTGAGCAACGCTGGGGCCCATCAGGCCCGAGAGGTTGGCCTCGATGCGGTCGCGCAGCCGGCGCAAGGCATAAGGGCGGCGCTCATCGAAGGGCAGATAAAGGTCACGCAACGCTTGTTCGACTTCTTTCTGGGCGGCTTTGGCCCCCAGCGGTTTGGCCAGTTGTGTGGCGAACTCCTGGGGCGAGGCTGCGTGCAGTTCCCGGCGTTGCGGGCGACGGACGTTATCCACCGCGCAGGCTTCGGCAGCGCTGGCTTCTTCGCTGCTGGCATTGGTGAATAGCGAGATCAGGGTGAACATCAGTACGTTGGCGGCGAGGGAGGCAATGGCCGCCATGTGCCAGCTGGTGTCATCCAGCACGTAAATCATGTTCAGCAGCGGAATATAGAAGCCCTGCAGGTTGCCGATCAGCGGCAACAGCATGGTTACCAGCCACACCAGAATCCCCGCCAGCAACCCGGCGATAAAGCCGCGACGGTTGGCAGTCGGCCAATACAGTACCGACAACACGCCCGGCAAGAATTGCAACGTCGCGACGAAGGCGACGATGCCGAGGTTGGCCAGATCCTGTTCGGCCCCCAGCAATAGATAGAACCCGTAGCCGGCCATGATGATCGCGACGATCAAAGCGCGGCGGGTCCACTTCAGCCAACGGTAGATATTGCCTTCGGCCGGCGGCTGATAGAGCGGCAGCACCAGGTGGTTCAAGGCCATCCCGGACAGCGCCAGGGTGGTGACGATGATCAGCCCGCTGGCGGCCGACAGCCCGCCGACATAGGCCAGTAACGCCAGTGCCTTGCTGTTGGCGGCGATGCCGACGCCGAGGGTGAAGTATTCCGGATTGGTGGTGGCGCCCAGTTTCAGGCCGGCCCAGAGGATCAGCGGTACCGCGAGGCTCATCAACAGCAGGAACAGCGGCAGACCCCAGCTTGCACTCACTAAAGAGCGCGGGTTGAGGTTTTCGGTGAAGGTCATGTGGTACATGTGCGGCATGACGATCGCCGAGGCGAAGAACACCAGCAACAGGGTGCGCCATGGGCCTTCTTGCAGCGGTGTGTGCAGGGCGGCGAGGGCGGTCTGGTTCTGCAACAGCCACAGTTCCAGCTGTTGCGGACCATCGAACACGCCGTACAGGGCATACAGGCCGACGCCGCCGATGGCGATCAGTTTGATCACTGACTCAAAGGCAATCGCGAACACCAGGCCTTCGTGCTTTTCCCGGGTAGCGATGTGCCGCGAGCCGAAGAAAATGGTGAACAGGGTGATCAGTGCGCAGAAGCTCAGGGCCACGCGATGCTGCACCGGCTCGCGGGTGAGGATACCGATGGAGTCGGCGACCGCCTGAATCTGTAACGCCAGCAACGGCAAGACGCCGATCAGCATGAAAATCGTCGTCAACGCACCGGCCCAGGTACTGCGGAAGCGGAATGCGAACAAGTCGGCCAGGGACGATAGCTGGTAGGTGCGGGTGATTTTCAGAATTGGATACAGCAACACCGGCGCCAGCAGGAAGGCCCCGGAAACCCCGAGGTAACTGGACAGAAAACCGTAACCGTATTGATAGGCCAGGCCAACGGTGCCGTAAAACGCCCAGGCGCTGGCATACACACCCAGAGACAAGGTGTAGGTCAACGGGTGGCGAATGATCGAACGG
>JAPLSD010000555.1 GCA_026398835.1 Pseudomonas sp. | reverse complement strand
CTCAGCATGAAGGCATTGGTCATCCAACTCAGGGCCATGGCACTGCCGCCCAGTTCACGACCAATTGCCGGCGTGGCGACGGCGACCCCGACAAACGTCAGCGGCAATATCAACGCCGCCAGACACACCGCCGCCAACACCCCGTAGGGATCGCGGGTGCTGGACGGGAAATCTACAGTGTTGGACATATCGACTTCGCGGCTCATGTGTACCTCAGGTGTCTATGGCCGCCAGCGCGGCACTTAAGTCGATTCGATGGTAGATTCGCTTCAATCCGCGAAAAACAGGGCAAAAGTCCTGACTTAAAGGACTAAAACGCTCGAATCGGGGTTAATCATGGACAACTTGAATGGCTTGCTGGCCTTCGTCCGCGCGGCGCAAATGCGTAGCTTTGTCGCCGCTGGAGAGCGATTGGGGATTTCCGCTTCGGCGGTCGGAAAAAGCGTGGCGCGGCTTGAAGAAAAACTCGGCGTTCGACTGCTCAACCGCAGCACCCGACGTATTAGCCTGACCGACGAAGGCACGTTGTTTTTCGAGCGCTGCCAACGCATCGTCAGCGAAGTCGAGGATGCCGAAGCAGAACTCGCGCGAATCACTGACAAGCCCAGGGGCAAGTTGCGCGTCAGCCTGCCCGCCATCGGCTATCGCATGCTGCTGCCGATCCTTCCCGAATTCGCCGAGCGCTACCCGGACATCGAGTTGGATCTGGACTTCAATGACCGGCTGATCGACGTCATCGCTGAAGGTGTCGATGCAGTGATTCGCAGCGGCGAGTTGATGGATTCGCAGCTCAAGTCACGCACGCTGGGACCGTTCCGCTTCGTGCTGATCAGCGCTCCCCACTACTTTGCTCGCCATGGCACACCCACGACGCCGAGGGAACTGGAGCAGCACGCTTGCTTGCGCTACAAGTTTCCGGGCACTGCCCAGTTACAGGAATGGAAACTGCGCAGCAAAGCCGATGAGCCGCCGTTGCTGCTTAGAAGCGCGCTGACCAGCAACAACCTGGAGGCGCTGATCTTCGCCGCGACGCAAGGGCTGGGGATCGCCTTTATCCCGGACTTTGTGGTCCGCGATGCATTGGCTGACGGCACCTTGGTCTCGGTGCTGGATGACTACCAGACCGACAGCGGAAAATTTTCAGTACTGTGGCCGAGCAGTCGACACCTGTTGCCAAAACTGCGAGTGTTTGTCGATTTTCTGGCCGAACGACTGGTGTTGGGAAAACCTGAACCGTGAAAGCCGTTTATTGCACACCCCAAGGAGGAAACATCGCACATGGAAACCACGCCCATCCTGTACACCGAACGTCTGATTCTGCGCCCGTTGGAACTGGCCGACGCCGAGGCCATTCAGCAGCAATTTCCCCATTGGGAAGTGGTGCGTTATCTCAATGCCATGATCCCCTGGCCTTACCCGGCGGACGGTGCACTCAGCTATTTGCAAGAGATGGCCCTGCCGGCGATTGCCCGGGGCGAAGAGTGGCATTGGTCGATCCGCCTGAAGTCGGCGCCTGAACAACTGATCGGTAACGTCAGCCTGATGGCGGAGCAAGACAACAACCGCGGCTTTTGGCTTGCACCGCAATGGCAGGGTCAGGGGCTGATGGGCGAAGCCAGTGCGGCGGTGACTGACTATTGGTTCGAGACCCTGGACCGCCCGCTGATGCGAGTGCCCAAGGCCTCGCCGAATCTGGCATCACGGCGCATTTCAGAGCGCGACGGCATGCGCCTGATCAGCACCGAAGAGCGCGACTTTGTCAGCGGGCGCTTACCCTGCGATATCTGGGAAATCACGCGCGAGGAATGGCGGCGTCTCAGATAAACCGCACCCCCGGCTTGGCCCTTTCATCCACGGTCAACTCGAATACATCCGGGCGCGCGTAGTGTCCGGTGACGTCGAAGTCATAGCGGGCGCGGACCAGTTGATCCGTATCGATTTCAGCAGTCAGCAGTCCGGCGCCACCCAACAGCGGGCCAGCGAGAATATCGCCCATGGGGCCGACGATCACGCTGCCGCCGGCAATCAGCGGGCGTTCGGCCGGCCAGTTGGCAATGTCCAGGCCCAAGGCGTGCGGCGAGTCCTGAACCTGACAGGCACTGACCACAAAGCACCGCCCTTCGTGAGCGATATGACGCATGCTGACCTGCCACATTTCCCGCTCATCCACCGTCGGCGCGCACCAGACTTCCACCCCTTTGGCGTACATCGCGGTGCGCAGTAGCGGCATCATGTTTTCCCAGCACACCGCAGCGCCGATTCGCCCGACCCTGGCGTCAATCACCGGCAAGGTCGAGCCGTCACCTTTACCCCAGATCAACCGTTCAGTACCGGTGGGCATCAACTTGCGGTGCTTGGCCACCAGGCCGCCTTGTGGCTCGAAGTACAGCACGGTGCAATACAGCGTGCTGCCGGAGCGCTCGATCACGCCCAGCACCAGACTGGCGCCGGTACGCGCCGATAACCCCGCCAATGCATCGATTTCAACACCGGGCACATCGATGGCATTGGCGAAATACCGGGCAAAGGCTTCGCGCCCTTCCGGCAATCGATAACCCAATTGCGTACCAAAGCCTTCGCCTTTGGGGTAGCCACCGAGCAAGGCTTCCGGCATCACCACCAGGCTCGCGCCGGACTCAAGGATGGCGCCTTCATAAGAGAGGATCTGTTCCAGGGTCTCGCCCTTGCCGCCGGGCAATGAACCGATTTGCAGTGCAGCAACAATGGACTTGGGCATCGCGGTAACTCCATGAGCAATGAGGTGTTGCTCATTCTCCGGCCGCGACCGATCATGAATAAAGACCACTTCGCTGCTGAATGACATGAACCAAATGAATATCGCCAACGTCGACCTCAACTTGCTCAAGGCCTTCGAAGCGCTGCATGAGGAGTCCAGTGCCAGTCGCGCGGCGTTGCGCCTGGGGGTGACGCAATCGGCCATGAGTGCAGCATTGCGGCGGTTGCGGGATTTATATGGCGATCAACTCTTCGTGCGCACGGGGCGCGGATTGGCACCGACGCTGCGGGCCAACCAACTGAAACCGGTGGTCAGTGAAGCGCTGAACAAGTGTCGGCAAAGCCTGGCGATGGTCGACCCTAATGCCAGCCATTACGAAGGTCGTTCGGTCACCGTCGGTTTATCGGATGACTTCGAAATTGCCTACGGCCGCAGGTTGATTGAGGAGATCGCCCAGCGCGCGCCGAAACTGCGGCTGATCTTTCGTCAAACTCACAGCCAGATCGTTGCCCATGCCTTGATGGAGCGCAGTATCGACCTGGCAATCACCGCCGGTGGTTTTGCCGAGCGCATGCTCAGCCGCCAGGTGCTTGGCGAAGGAGGTTATCTGTG
>JAPLSD010000309.1 GCA_026398835.1 Pseudomonas sp. | reverse complement strand
TCCAAAACCTTCAGCGCCGCCTTGAACGCGCCCTCGCTGGGCAGTTCCCAGCCCGAGGCCAGGTAACGCGATTGCGCACCGGGCACGATCAGCATGCGAAACGGCCGCTCATCCATCTTCACGTACACAGCACCGCCAGGGGCAGGTGTCACCATCATGCCGAGCACGTCCTGGGCGTAATCCTGCCAGCGCGTGAGGTCTTCACTCTCTGCCACGAAGTAGCTCAAGCCACGGATGTCGATCATGTTTGCTGCTCCTCAATCGCCGGGTTCATTGGCTGATGAGCAGTATGGGAAGCTTGGGGTAGAGCCTCATCGTCCGTTGAGACTAAGGCTGGTGCGGTAGGGGGTTGCTGGCGATGGCGTCCTTATGATCGCCATCGTCGGAACGCCGCCCGGACCAAGCTTGGCTCCTACATTAATTGATCGGTATACATCCGCGAGAGACAGGCCGCCCCTTCGGCAGGCCGAGTGGAGGTGTCATCCAGGGGGATGGCGCGAAGCGCCCCTCGGCGAAGCCGAGTTCCGCCGCAATGCGGCGCCCCCTGGATGGCACCGGAGCGAGGGAACACCGAGCCTTGGCGAGGTGCCGAACGCTCGGGGCGAAGCGTTTTGCTTACTTTTGGGCGTCTGCAAAAGTGAGTTGCTGTAAGAGCGAAACCCTAAGTTGCCGTTACCGCAGAAATGGATATGTACACCCGCAAGAGATAGGCCGGCTGTCAGGCCGCCATCGCGAGCAAGCCCGCTCCCACAGTGGATCTGCGTACATCCGCGAGAGACAGGCCGGCTGGCAGGCCGCCTTCGCGAGCAAGCTCGGCTCCTACAATTGGTCAGTGTACATCCGCAGGAGACAGGCCGGCTGTCAGGCCGCCTTCGCGGGCAAGCCCGCTCCCACAGGACCACGCACTTACATATAGAGAATCACCAGATCGTTGATCACCGACGGCCGCTCATTGCCGACCACATGAGTGTTCAACTCCAGGGTCAACTGAGTCCCGCGCTTAAGGCGCTCGACGCTTTTGACTCTCGCCCGCGCATGAACCTTCGCGCCAGCAGGCACCGGCGCCGGGAACCGCAAACGGTCCGAGCCATAGTTGACCATGTTGGTGAACCCAACGATCTCGAAGCCCAGCGCCAGCTTCATCCGCGACTGCAACACCAGAACCAGTGCGCCATGGGCAATGGTGCCGCCGAAAGGACTCTCCTTGCGCGCACGTTCCGGGTCGGTGTGAATCCAGTAATCATCGCCTGAGAGTTCAGCGAACGCATCGATCAATGCCTGATCGACCTCCACCGGATTGCTCCACGGGCTAAACTCGTCGCTGACCAGCGACCGCAGCGCAGCCTCGTCATCGAAGGCTATCTGGCGTGTAGCGCTGGCAGCCATCGTGGGCTCGACAATCGCTTCGGCGTCTTGCCGGGGCTTTTGCAAACTCGCGGCATCCTTGTCCGGCCCGGTGAACCGCAACAGACGATTGCCCTTGTCATCGACCTCGGCAAACACCGGTTGCAGGCGCATGCCGATGCTGATTTCAGTCTCGTCGAGGCCGACCAGGTTGCTGTTGATCCGCACGCCTTCGTCCAGTTCGATGACAGCCAGCATCTGTGGCATTTCATCGACGAAATCCGGCAGCGTGGCGATCCGCGTCACGGTGTAGCTGTACAGCGAGGCACCCCCACTGACTTCACGCCAGGCCAGGTCATGGGCCAGACAGCCGGGGCAGTGCCGGCGTGGATAAAAGACCCAGTGAGCGCATGCATTGCACTGCTGAATGAGCAGACGTTCAGCTTTGAGACCTTCCCAGAACGGTGCGGAAATTTCGGTCGGGACCGGCATTGGTTTGTTGTTCGACATGTTGCTCATGCTCCCTGAAGTATCAACGCGCCCTGCTCACTCATCACGCCACCGGTACCGGAAACGTAGACCGTGTCGCAGCGCTTAAGCTGACGCTCGCCGGCCTCACCGGCAATCTGTGTCACTGCTTCGATCACCTGGGACATGCCACCGGCCGAGCCGGCCTGGCCAAAGCTGAGCTGACCACCGTGGGTGTTCATGGGGAAGTCCCCTCGCCACGTCAGGTCGTGCTCGCGGACGAAATTCATGCCCTCGCCCTTGGCGCAGAAACCGGCGTCTTCGAGTGTCAGCAACGCGGTGATGGTGTAGCAGTCGTAGATTTGCGCCGCATCGACATCGGCGGGCTTGAGCCCGGCCATCTCGAAGGCGCGGCGCGACGCCGGGCCAATCGGGGTCTGGAGCATGTCTGCGGCATAGGACGGCGACTTGAACGCCAGGTGCTCGCCGAATCCGGTGATGTACGCTGGACGTTTGCGTGCCCGTGCGGCGACTTCTTTGGACGCGATGATCAGGGCGGCACCACCGGCCACCGGCATGACAATTTCCAGAACGTGCAGCGGGTCGGCCACGCGCTTGCTCGCCAGCACCTGCTCGATGGTCAACGGCTGGCCGTAGAACATCGCCTGTGGGTTGGCCTGGGCATTGGTGCGCTGGTCCACAGCGATCTTCGCCAGAGCCCTTGGATCGTAGCCATACTGCGCGGCATAACGCTGGGCGATCATCGCGTAGCCGGTGTTCTGGCCCATGTGCCCGTAAGGCAAGTCAAACTCGGCTTCGGGCGCACCGAAGACCGTACTGTGGCCGCCAAACCGCATGGCGCGGGCCATCCAGCTGGGGTCTTCGTCCGGCCCCATCGGCGCCAGCCGTGCAGGCAACACACAGAGCACGGCCTGGCAAAGGCCCAGCTCGATAGCGGCCGCAGCGCGCCAGACCATCCCGACCGAGGTGCAGCCACCCAGGTCGACGACTTCTGCGAAATTGAGTCGCAAGCCCAGATACTCCGCCGCCATGGCCGGAACAAATACCGAGGCCTCATGAAACTGCGGGCCATTGATCACCAGCCCATCCAGGTCCTCGGCGCGCAGGCCGGCATCTTGCAGGGCCCTGGCCGCCAGGTCGGCGACCTGCTCCAGGTGGAACATCCGCGGCGCGGTGGCATATTTTTCCGGTTTGTACTGAGCGGCACCGATAATCGCCGCATGACCTTTGAGACCCATGAATACCTCACTCCAAGGCTAAGCGCTTCGGCTTATCTGTGTGTAAAAAGCGATGCGTGGGGCGAAATCCACAGGTCTCGCCCCTGCATCATCAGAAGCTGTATTTCATCGAAAAGGTTGCGTAGTCGCGGTCAGCCAGCTGACGCTTGATCGGGTCCGGCGACCCCAGATAGCCGATGTATTTGAGTGACACTTCAAGGTTCCCGAGGTATTTGAAGGTGGTGCCGGCACTCACGCGGCGATCCCCGGCAGCGCCAGAAATGGTCCCCGACATTGGCGCGGAACCGCTAAATACGTCGGAGAACGTGAAGGGCACGTCAAGGTCCCAGCCTTCGAACACGCCCGGATAGCTGAACGCCGCGCCGACGGTGTAGGCCATCGCGCTTTTCGTGCGCCAGGCCGTGCTGGTTTTGTAGGAGAAATCGTTGGACGACGCCACCAGTGGCGCGACCTGAGGAATCAGGTTAAGGCCCTGCAGATTCGGTGCGGCCGAGGTGTCGTCGACGCTGTCGGCCTGGACCCGGACAATCTCCCCGGTCAGCACGGTCTGGCTGGCCCACGGGCGGTCGCCGAGAATGCGCATGGCCGAAATTTGCATTTGCTGGCCCTTGCCACGTGCAGGCACTGGACCCAGGCCAGTGTTGACCATGACCGGTGCGCCGTCACGATAGGACCATTCGGCGCCGAGCTGGTATTCACCGAGTTTGGTCGAGGCACTGATACCGGTGAGTTTAATGTCCTCGAAATACTCGATCCGGTAGCCATTGCTGCGCAAGGCAAACTGCCCGCCCCCCACCGCGATCGGGTCATAGCCAACCATCGCGGTGGCAGGGTTCTTGTCGTGATAGTGGACGTGAAACAGCGACAGTTCGACTGCGGGGATTGGCCGGAAACGCACTTGCACGCCCCACTGACCACTATTACGCGGCTCGTCGGTGCCACGGTACGGAATATTCGTGGGTGAGCTGATGATGAATTCCCGGCCAGGACCGACCACATCGGTGGTCGACAGGTAGCTACCCACCGGCGGCAGTTCGGTGCCCTTCCACTCATACTGCACATAGGCGCCGAATGTGATCTGTGGGTTGATACGGTAGGACGCCGAGAACTGCCCTACTGGCAACAGGACTTCCTTGACCTCTACCCCTGGCTGCGCGGCCTTGACCGCATCGGATGGGCTCTGCACACCGTTGACACCGGGGTAGTACAAGCTTTCCCCCCAGGATTCGACATGGCGACCGGCCTTGACGTCGAGCATGCTGTCGTTCTCGAAGCGCCAGCCATTGAAAACGTAAGCATCCAGCAAGCGCGTGCGCCCACCGCTGTAGTAGCGCGTGGCGCTGGTGAATTCGTCATTGTCTCCGGCCTTGTTCACTGTGGCCGGCGAGTTGTTGTCGTTGGTGTGGTGATAGACATCGTCATAGAAGGTACTGGCGCGGACCACCGCACCGTAGCTGTCCTTGCGCAAGATCATTTCACCCAGGGCACCGATCCGGTTGGTGGTGAGGCCGCGACCGAAGTTGCGGTCTCCATCATCGGCGTTGGGGGTCAGCAAACGATCACTTTGTTTGGCCAACCGCACCCCCAGGCCATAACTGGTGGTCACCGTCCAGTCGATGGTCGCGCCATTGTCGAACTCCACTGTTTCACCCGACCAGACTGGGGTAGAAACCAGCGCGATGGCGACTGCCAGGCTTGCGACCTGAAAGCGCTGCGGGCCATGTTCAAGATACTTATTGTTGTTTTTATTGATCACACTGCCTCTCCTGAATGATGGCCGACTGGCCCCATAAATTGTTCAAGCGTTAGCGATGGTGTTTCTGGACTTCAGACCGCTCAGCTCCCCCGAGCGGGTCTCAATGCGGCATTCCCTGAGGGGTTTGTCGATAGCGATGAAGTCCACCTTGCTCATCACGCACCAGCTTCCCCTCGGCGATGAGGTAGTTGGCGTGGGCCAACGTTTCACCAATAGCCATCAGTTCGTCGAAACGACCTGACAACTTCACAAACAACACCGTCATCAGCTCCAGAGCCGTTCGCGGTTGCTCACAGGCAGCGAGCATTTTTTCCAGGTGCGCGCGATGGTGATCGCGCAGCTGATCCAGACGCTCATGCAAGTTGAAGAACGGCCGTTCGTGAGCCGGGAGCACCAGTACGCCGGCCGGTACCTCGCGCAAGCGCTCTATGGAATCGAGCCAGTCGCGCAACGGATTGGCCTCAGGCTCAGTGACATGGACCGCGACCGTTGAGGTGATTCGCGGCAGCACCTGGTCACCGGAAATCAGCAGGCCGTCGGCCTCCGATAACAGGCACGCGTGCTCAGGGGAATGGCCTCGGCCAATCACCACGGTCCAGCACCGGCCTCCAATGTCGAGCCGAGAGCCCTCACTCAACCGCCTGAACCCAGCCACCAGCGCAGGACGAAAGTGCCTGGTCTGGATCAATGGCAGCATGGCGCTCGCCTGGTCATGGCTGAACCCGGCCTTCTCGAAGAAATCGACAAAGGCCCAATCGGGTATCGATTCGGTCGGAGCGCCGTGGTGTAGCGACTGGAACTCACTTACCGTCATGAACACCGGGCAACGAAAGCGTTCGCTCAGCCAACCGACGACACCGGTATGGTCTGAATGAAAGTGAGTACAGATCACTGCGCGCACCGGCAAACCGACAAATACCTCGACGAACACTTGCTCCCAGACTTCGCGGGTCTGCTCGTTGTTCAGGCCTGTGTCGACCACCACCCAGCCGTCGCCATCACGCAACAGGTAAAGGTTGATGTGGTCCAGGCTGAACGGCATCGGCATCCGCAGCCAAAATACCCCCGGTGCCACTTCGCGGACCTGGCCATTGGCCGGTGGTTGCGGCCAGGGGTAACGCAAGCCCGAACGCCATTCGTGCCCTTGATTATCGAGTTCAGCCACGGCTATCACCTGCATAAGCCAATAGGCCGATACGGGCCAACACCTGCGTCGAATACGGCTGATAGGTACCCGACTGCTCGTCGCGGATATACAAGGGATCCGAGAATGCCTGCGGGTCGTAACCCTGACGCTGCAAGTCGATCTTGCGCAGCTTGAAGGTACTGGTCAGGTCGGCTGCGGCCGAAACGCGAACGAAGACCGGTGCCGCATAGCGTGGCAAACGGGCCTGGGTCAATGCATAGAAGGCTTCAGGGTCAAAGCGCTGCCCCGGTTGCATCAACACCGCCGCCATACCGGCCCGCCCTTCTTGCTCAGGCACCTGCACGCCATAGACGTTGATCAATTCCAGTCCTGGCAGATCACTCAGCGCATCGGCCACTTCCTGAGTGGACACGTTTTCGCTCTTCCAGCGGTAGGTGTCGCCAATACGGTCGACGAAGTAGCAATAGCCGTCCTCGTCATACCGCAGCAGATCGCCGGAACTCCAATAGGCATCGCCAGTCTGGAAGACATCACGACGAATTTTGCTCTCGGTAGCCTGCGCCGAGGTATAGCCTTCGAAGCGTCCGCCGCCGATGTTCGGGTGGTCGACGATAAAGCCCATGGCCTCACCTGTCTCGCCCACCTCACACCGTTGATAGAAGCCATGAGCGTCCCGTGGATGGCTGTCGCTCTCGACGTCATAGCGCACCAGTCGCAGGTTGGTCTTGCTCCAGTCCGGCACCCGGCCGCACGAGCCCACGCGATTATCGACATTGATGAGGTTGGCATTGGCTTCGGTAGCGCCCCATCCCTCAAATACTTGCAGCGGGCCAAACCGTTCGATCCAGCGTTGCCAGGACTCGGCAGTCAAACCGGCACCGAGCATGCAACGCAGACTGTGATCGCGCTCGCCGGCCGCAGGCGGCTGGTTGAGCAGATAGCGACAGATTTCACCGATGTACTGGAACACGCTGATGCGGTGGTTGCGAACATCACTCCAGAACTCGCGGACGCTGAACTTGCGCCGCACTACGATGCTGGCGCCAACGCGCAACGCCGTGGAGGTCACCGAGGTTGCCGCCGCCCCGTGATACAGCGGCAGGCAGCAGTAAAAAACATCATCGGCGGTTGCCTTGAGCGTCACTTCCATCACGTCACCCGACGACATCCAGCGCATGTGGCTATAACGCGCGGCTTTTGGCAGACCGGTGGTGCCGGACGTGAAGATCAACAGTGTCGTCACTTCGGCTGGCAGGTCGGCACGCAGGTCCCGTGGGAAAGCGCCACGAGGAGCAGCGGCCAGTTGCTCGGTAAACGTGCTATCCACATGCGCCGGCAGAGACCCGAGGTAAGGGTTTTCGCTGTCGGGAATCAGCCACCACGGCAAGTCCGGTAAACCGTCGGTGGCCAGCAAGTTGCTCAGACACTCTTCGCCCAGTACCACGGCCTTGGCACCGGTGGACTCCAGTGCATGGACCAACGGGCGCCCATTGACCTGGGTATTGACGAACGCCACCACCACACCGAGCTTGACCAGGCCAAACCAACTGAAGAAAAACGCCGGACGGTTTTCCATGGCAATGGCGCACACGTCACCCGCTCGCAATCCCTTGGCGTAGAACAGATGAGCCATCTGATTGGCGCTGGCGTCCACCTCGGCATAGCTCAGGTTCTGTCCACGGTAGATCAGGAAGGTTTTGTCGGCGAAACGCCGGGCCTGTTCTTCCAGGCGATCAGCGAGGGTATAGCGGTCAGCCGGTTTGATTTGCCCGCTGGCAGCAGCGCGGCGATCGAGTTCGGCCTGAGTCTGCTCGCGGGGTACCGGCTTGCCCTGGCTGTTGAACAGCGCCTGACTCACTGCTCCGTTCATACCGCCACCCCCGACGCCGATGGGTAGTCTGAGTAACCCTGAGCACCTGGCGTATAGAGGGTCTTGCGATCAAAACGGGTCAGTGGCAAGCCATGACGCAGGCGCTCGACCAGATCCGGATTGGCAATGAAATGCCGGGCGAACGAAACAGCTTCGCACTGTCCGGCTTCCAGCGCCTCGCTGGCCGAAGGTCCATCGAACCCGTCATTGAGGATCAAGCCACATTGACTGTGCCGTTGAGCCAGAGCAAACGCGTCCAGCTCCTCCAACGGCGAGCGCATGATATGCAGGTAGGCAAGCCCCAGAGGTTCGGCGGCGCTGCACAGTGCCGCCGCTGTTGCAGCCGGGTCGGCATCGCTGATGTCGTTGTAATTGTTGCCTGGACACAGCCGGAAGCCGACCCGCCCAGCGCCGATGCTGGCCGCCATGGCCGCCAGCACCTCGGCCGGGAAGCGCACACGATTTTCGGTGCTGCCGCCATACTGGTCATCGCGAAGGTTACTTCCCGACGCCATGAACTGCATGGGCAGATAGCCGCTGGTGCAATGCAATTCGACACCGTCGAAACCCGCTTCACGGGCATTCAGTGCCGCACGACGATACTCCTCGACCACGCTGGCAATTTCGCTCACCGTCAGGGCGTGCGGCTCATCGGTATCGACCAGGCCGACGGCGTCGCTGAACAGCTGGGTTCGCGCACGCAGAGCCGAGGGTGCCACTGTCGCCGAATTCGCAGGCTTGTTGTGATGGCTGGCAGCCCGTCCGACATGCATCAACTGCAAAACAATACGGCCACCGGCTTCATGTACCGCGTGGGTCACTCGGGCCCACCCGGCAATCTGCTCGTCGTTGTAAATGGCCGGCGTACGGCAGTAACCCAGGCCATTGGCAGACGGCGCGGTGCCTTCTGCAACGATCAACCCGGCACTGGCACGCTGACGGTAATAGTCGACCATCTCAGAGGTCGGTACCGCGCGGGCATCGGCACGGCTACGGGTCATGGGTGCCATAACAATACGGTTGGCCAGCTCCAGCTCACCCAACCGCACAGGCTTGAACAAAATGCTCATGTGTGATCCTCAGCGCACGCGAATCTTCGGTGCGCAGGCACCGCGTCGCAGGGTAGAAAGAAAGTGTTCAAGGGGGGCTGCTGCCGCCACTTCGGGCAAGCGATCCTTGTCCGGTCGGCTGGCCCAGAAGTCGGTCCAGGACGGAAACAGGTCGTGGAAGGTCCCGGCGTAGGGTTCGCGGCCTGGCCAGCGTATTTTCTGACTGCCGATCGGCGGTTTGTTGAGGTCGCTGGCGTACCAGTAGCACGGCAGGCGGCGACGGAAATACCAGCGGCCATCCATGCGCTGATAATCGTCCCAATACAGCATCTGCATGGTCACCCACTCGGGGCCGGTCTCATGCTCGTTCTTGGAATACACCACGCCCACCGCATGGTCGGCGTCGATGAATTCGATGATGTGCTGACCCAGATGGTGCGAGGTCCCGGTGAACTGGTCGCGCAGGGTGTCGTCGACCCATGCCTTAAGATGGGCACGGCCGGTTTTTTCACGACCGACGCGGATGTCTTCCGCGAACAGATTGACGTGGGCGTCCAGGTCGCGCATGTCCAGCGACAATGAATATTTTCCAGCCAGCTGGCGGATTTCTTCAATCGACTCAAGTCGATCAAGACGGTTGAGCAGGGTGTTCTGTTCCATAAACGTTGTCCTTAAAACAATGATCCCAAAGGCCTGCGCTGCGCCCGGGTTACTCGAGTACGGTGTACAACTCGCTGCTGCGTCCGCCATCGACTGGCAGGCTGGCACCGGTGATGTAAGAGGCTTCGTCGCTGGCGAGAAACAAAATCGCGTTGGCCACTTCCAGCGGCAGACCGACGCGCTTGAGCGGGATCAGTTTTTCGGTGTTGCGGCGGGTCTTTTCGTCGGCGAGCATGCCGGCGGTGGCCGGGGTATCCACCACTCCCGGAATGACTACGTTGCAGCGAATGTTGTGGCTGGCACCTTCAGAGGCAGCTGCCCGGCTGAAGTTGATCACGGCCGCTTTGGCTG
>JAPLSD010000835.1 GCA_026398835.1 Pseudomonas sp. | reverse complement strand
GCGATTGAGCGTCTGGGGCTTTTGCCTGGGCAGGAGAACGTGCTTTTGCGGGTGGTGCTGCGTGATTGTTCACGCTCGATAACGACTGTCGAGGCCAATGAATTGTACGAGAAAATCCAAGCAGCGCTGCACGAGGGAGTCCCAGGGGCGGGCTACAAAATGGATATTCAGAAACGTTTGTAGGAGCCGAGCTTGCTCGCGATGCAGGCGGCGCGGCCCATCAGGCACACCGCGTAATCGTTCTTCGCGGGCAAGCCACGCTCCCACAGGTCCAGCGGCGTCCTTGCAGGATCTGGCTTGCCTTACATCGAACGTTTTTCGTTCTCAGGTATAAAACCCGCCCCCAACACCGCCGGCAATAGCCCCGCGCGCAAATCACTCCCGCTCGGCTGCTGATACACACTCAAACCAAACTCCGGCAATACCGCCAGCAGGTAATCGAAGATATCGCCCTGAATCCGCTCGTAATCGGCCCAGGCGGTGGTGCGGGTGAAGCAGTAGATTTCCAGCGGCACGCCTTGGGCGGTGGTCTGCATCTGGCGGACCATGCAGGTCATGTTGGTTTGAACCTCGGGATGGCTTTTCAGATAAGCCAGTGCATACGCGCGGAAGGTCCCAAGGTTGGTCATGCGTCGGCGGTTCGCCGACATCGCCGCGACGTTGCCCTGGGCTTCGTTCCAGCTTTTGAGCTCAGCTTGTTTGCGGCCGATGTAGTCGGTCAGCAAGCGGATCTGGGTCAACTTCTGCTCTTCCTCATCGTGCAGAAAGCGCACGCCACTGGCGTCGATAAACAGGCTGCGCTTGATCCTCCGACCGCCAGACTGTTGCATGCCGCGCCAGTTCTTGAACGACTCGGACATCAAGCGCCAGGTCGGAATCGAGACGATGGTTTTGTCGAAATTCTGCACTTTGACCGTGTGCAGAGTGATGTCCACCACGTCGCCATCGGCACCGACTTGCGGCATCTCGATCCAGTCGCCGACCCGCAACATGTCGTTGCTGGTCAGCTGTACCCCGGCGACGAACGACAGCAAGGTGTCCTTGTAGACCAACAGAATCACCGCCGACATCGCCCCCAGGCCGGACAACAGCAACAGCGGCGACCGGTCGATCAGCGTCGCAACAATGATGATTGCGCCACAGACATACAGCACCATCTTCGCCAGTTGCACGTAGCCCTTGATCGAGCGGGTCTTGGCGTGATCGGTGCGCGCGTAGATATCCAGCAAGGCGCTGAGCAGGGCGCTCAAGATCAGCACCTGGAACAAAATGGTAAAGGCCAGCGCCACGTTACCGAGGAAGTGCTGACTGGCCTTGCTCAACTCCGGCACCAGGTTCAGGCCGAACTGGATCACCAGCGACGGCGTCATCTGCGCCAGGCGGTGAAACACTTTGTTGTGCCGTAAATCGTTGAGCCAATGCAACGCCGGTTGCCGGCCGAGCAATTTGACGGTGTGCAGAATGAGATAGCGTGCCACTCGTCCGAGGACTAGCGCGACCACCAACAACAGCGCCAAAGCCAGGCTGGAATGCAGCAACGGATGTTGATCGAGGGCGCCCCAAAGGTCTTGGGCATTGAGCCAGAGCTGTTTGATATCCATGCGCTAAAACGATTCTTCTGTAGGACGAGACGGGTCGATTAGAGCATTTAAGACCGCTACTGTTACGATCAGGGACAAATTCCCTAACAAAAAAGTGCCTGATTGCTGCTCTTCGCGTAAAGAAACTCGGCCTTCGCGCTCGAAACCGTTACCCTATGCAGCTGTTTTTTTGTATTTCTTCGAGGTAGCACCCGTGTTTTCCCAATTCGCCCTGCACGAACGCCTGCTCAAAGCCGTGGCCGAGCTTAAATTTGTCGAGCCAACGCCAGTGCAAGCAGCGGCCATCCCGCTCGCGCTCCAAGGGCGTGACCTGCGGGTGACGGCTCAAACTGGTAGCGGCAAAACCGCGGCCTTCGTTCTGCCAATCCTTAACCGTTTGATCGGCCCGGCGAAGATCCGCGTCAGTATCAAAGCGGTCATCCTGTTGCCGACCCGTGAGCTGGCACAGCAGACCCTCAAGGAAGTCGAACGCTTTTCGCAGTTCACCTTCATCAAATCCGGCCTGATCACCGGCGGTGAAGACTTCAAGGTCCAGGCCGCGATGCTGCGCAAGGTGCCGGACATCCTGATCGGTACTCCGGGCCGTTTGCTGGAACAACTGAACGCTGGCAACCTCGATCTGAAAGAAGTCGAAGTGCTGGTGCTCGACGAAGCCGACCGTATGCTCGACATGGGCTTTGCCGAAGACGTACAGCGCCTGGTCGATGAATGCGCAAGCCGTCAGCAGACCATGCTGTTCTCCGCCACCACCGGTGGTTCGGGCCTGCGCGAGATGATCGGCAAAGTGCTGGTCAACCCTGAGCACTTGCAGCTCAACAGCGTCAGTCAGCTGAACGCGACGACCCGTCAGCAAATCATCACTGCTGACCACAACCAGCACAAAGAACAGATCGTCAATTGGCTGCTGGCCAACGAGACCTATCAAAAGGCGATCATCTTCACCAACACCCGCGCCATGGCTGACCGTATCTACGGCCGTCTGGTGGCATTGGAATACAAAGCCTTCGTCTTGCACGGCGACAAGGACCAGAAAGACCGCAAACTGGCGATCGACCGTCTGAAGCAGGGCGGCGTGAAAATCCTTGTGGCCACCGACGTTGCCGCTCGCGGCCTGGACGTCGACGGTCTGGACATGGTGATCAACTTCGACATGCCGCGCAGCGGCGACGAATACGTTCACCGTATCGGTCGTACCGGTCGTGCCGGCAATGATGGCCTGGCCATCTCGCTGATCTGCCACGGCGACTGCGGCGGACCGAAAAAGGTCAAGGCTTCGGGCAAGGCCGTTGGCGTGAAGAAGAAAAAGACCGACGCCAAGGGCGAGAAGAAGAAAACCGGCGCCAAGGCACCGACCAAGCGCAAAATCGCCAACCGGCCGAAGACCGACGCCCTGTCGCTGGTCAGCAAGGACGGCATGGCGCCGCTCAAGCGCCGCAAGCCAGAGGCACCGGCCGCTGAATAACGCGCCGTAGCGACACAGAAAAAAGCCCGAACATTGATTGTTCGGGCTTTTTTTTGGGGTTCACCGCGTACCCGTAGGAGCGAGGCTTGCCCGCGATGGCGATTGAACTGACAACGCAGGACCTGCTGGCCTCATTCGGAACAGCAGCTCGACGCTCCCTTGGCTGCCGGTTCGTCTTCGTAGCGATCATGATGGCGGACCCACTCCATGATCTCTTCTTCGTTACGTCCTTTGGGCGTCAGGTCGAGGTAGTTGTAGGCGCCCACCAGCAGGTCGAGCCCCCGCGCATAGGTGGAGTAGGTATGGAAAATCTCGCCGGCGTCG
>JAPLSD010000011.1 GCA_026398835.1 Pseudomonas sp. | reverse complement strand
TGACCAGCAGCGACTTATGCCGCTCGGGGGTGTACTCGGACAGCAGCGTGGTGGCATTTGGCATGCCGGCACCCAAGCCCAGGCCGGTCAAAAAGCGCAGTATCAACAGTTGGTCAACGTTGCTGCTGTAGGCCGATGCCAAGCTGAATGCACCGAACAACAACACCGCCCCCACCAGTACGACTTTGCGGCCAAAGCGGTCAGCCAGCGGGCCGGAGCCCAGAGCACCGAAGACCATGCCAATCAGCGCCGCACTCATCACTGGACCGAGGCTGGCACGATCAATCCCCCAATCCTGCGACAGCGCTGGTGCAATGAAGCCCATGGCAGCGGTGTCCAGACCGTCGAGAAAGACAATCAGAAAACACAGGATGACGACCCGCCACTGATAGCGGGACAGCGGTTGGGCATTGATGAAGGACTGCACGTCGAGGCAGTTCCCTACAGCAGACTGAGGCTGATTCATTATTTTTATTCCACACAAGATGCGCAGGCGAACAGGTGCCGGCAACGGCCAGCGGTTTCACAAAAGGGACAATGCCGGAGTCAGGCGACCCGGGCTCGAAGGCTGAACCGGTGCAGGCAACGGCAGGCGGAGAAAGTGCTCATGGCGGGGTTGGCCTCTTCATTATTATTAGGTCGTCGCCCGGCTGATGACAGGTAACCCACATCGCCGGATGACGCTGCCGCGACATTAATGAAGCAAGGGAAACAGCGTCAATTCGTCAAACCCGTATCTGTGCGTTTACCGAACAGATACGGGTCTGTTAACCCTAGGCGAACAACTGCGCGCTCAGGTCGCGGCTGGCGCTCAGCAGGCCAGGCAGAAAACGCTGCTCAAGCTCATTGCGGCTCACACGCCCGGCGTGGGTGCTGACGTTCAACGCCGCCAGCACTTGTCCGGAAGCGTCGTACACCGGTACGGCGATCGAACGCAGGCCCTGCTCGAGTTCTTGGTCGACGATGCACCAACCTTGCTGACGGACCTGTTGCAGGCATTCGAACAGCGCTTCAGGGGTGTGCAAAGTGCGACTGGTCTTGGCTTGCAACTCGGCGTGATCGAGATAGTCGTGAAGCGAGGCATCGTCCAGCGCTGCCAGCAGGATCCGTCCCATGGAGGTGCAGTAGGCCGGCAGACGCCCACCCACCGACAGGTCAACGGAGATCAGTCGCTGGGTCGTCGCCGAGCGGGCGATATACAGAATGTCATCGCCTTCCAGCGTAGCCATGTTACAGGCCTCGTGAAGTTGCTCGCTCATGCGGTCCAGATAAGGCTGAGCCGAAACCGCCAACGGCGTCGAGGACAGGTAGGCATGGCCCAGGGTCAACACTTTGGGCAGCAGCGAGTAGGTGCGGCCATCAGTGGTCGCGTAACCGAGTTTGATCAGCGTATGCAGACAACGACGCACCGCCGCCCGGGGAATTTCCGTGCGGTGACTGATCTGCGCGATGGTCAAATGGCGCTTGCGCTCCTGGAAGGCCTGCACCACCGCCAAGCCCCGCGCCAGGGAGGTCATGAAATCCGGATCGCCGGTGAATGCCTGGATCCGCTTGGCCGGTGAGGCAACGATTGGCGGGGCCACTGAAGCGAAAGAGTTGCGTAATTGATCGTTCATTTCAGTTCCTTTCTACCCAGGTCGACATCTATTACAGGCTGCTGCGTGGTCGGTACACAAGCCACCGGCAGTCAACGTTGGGCGATTATCGAACCATCAACCGATAATCGCAATTGCGCCCTGGTGGCAGGGCGCTGGTTTTCTTCTCGGCACCTTCATGCCCGCAAGCGCTGATTGACAAGAACTCACACTTTTCTGGTGGGAACCGACATCAGCCTCGGAAGTCAGTTTCTTACCCTGCGAAACTTGCACGCTTTATTGTCGTCAGAAAACAGACAGCAACACCGCGCCAGCGAAATGCGTACTTGCTGACAAAACTTCCCCCGAAACAAAACCCTCAGACAAAGTTGACGGCTTTTAACTTCTTGGCGATAGTGTTATTCAGATCGACCGCTATAATGCATCATGTGATGACCGCGGTTTCTCTATACCATCGGATCCAATCACCAGGCGGCGCACATTCCAATGGCGCTTCCTGTAGTAACCGCTTGGCGGCTCTTCAAATGCCCTGCCAACGCGCTTGCAAGAAAGGAAAACTGTTTCACGGCAGCTGTTCTTCTCTGGTGCCGTGGCCGCATTCAACAAGGATGCTGTTTACCCGATCGTTTTCAACAGCCGAGCCTTTATTGGCCGTGCCGGTGAGGCGATTTGATAAACATCAGTGTTGCACTGCGTATCACCAGGATTTATCTCAACTCATTTAGGTAACAATGTGACGAAAGACGAACTGCGCGCGGAACTTGAGCGCCAGGAACAACGTTACAAGGAAGTTTACGGCGGGGAAGTCACCACCTACGCCGCCCAGCCCGAACCAGAACGCAAACCTTGGCGTAAACGCGCCAGCATTCTCGATCAGGCTTTTACTCAAGAGCTGCAGAAAATGGAAAAGGAACTCAAAGCCGAAGAGCCATGACGGCCAGGGTTTGAATCCTTCAGGGCTGGCCACGTCCCTGCCAGATAAAAGCTGGCTGGATCGTCGACCCCTATTCCGCTCGCTACAAGCGAACGGCCGCTACCTCAACCCAACCGGATGAGGCAAATAGCTCGCGGCTAGCCTTCCATTTGAATTTTATATAAATGTTTCAACCTCTCATCGTGTCGAAAAAAACATTCTGACTTTCGATCATCAGCAACAAAATCAATAGGTTGCCAAAGCCCGAAAAAACCTGGGCTGTAGGGTCTTTCTGCAATCTAATTCGTTGAAGAATGTAACCGATGAGCAGCAAGTGCATTGATTACCTGGGTTTTCTGGCATAATCGCGCCCCCTTACGACCGGGTCAGAAAACCTTCATGATCGATTTATTCAGCGGACTAGATGCTTGGGTGCTTGTGAGCCTCTTGCTCGCCCTGGCCTTTGTCCTCGCCTTCGAGTTCATCAACGGCTTTCATGACACCGCTAACGCGGTGGCCACTGTTATCTACACCAAAGCCATGCCGCCTCATTTGGCCGTGTTCTTTTCCGGTGTTTTCAACTTTCTCGGCGTGTTGCTCGGCGGGGTCGGCGTGGCCTATGCAATCGTCCACTTGTTGCCGGTGGAGCTGCTGATCAATGTGAACACCGGCCACGGGCTGGCCATGGTGTTCTCGTTACTCGCCGCCGCGATCACCTGGAACCTGGGCACCTGGTACTTCGGTATTCCGGCCTCCAGCTCGCATACCTTGATCGGTTCGATCCTCGGCGTAGGCCTGGCGAACGCACTGCTCAACGATATCCCGCTGGCGGATGGCGTGAACTGGCAGAAAGCGATAGATATCGGCGCGTCCCTGGTGTTCTCGCCGGTCGTTGGATTTATCGTGGCGGGGCTGGTGCTGGTGGGGCTGAAATGGTGGCGTCCGCTGTCCAAGATGCACAAGACCCCGGACCAACGCCGCAAGATCGATGACAAGAAACATCCGCCGTTCTGGAATCGCATGGTACTGGTGGTTTCCGCGATGGCCGTGAGTTTTGTGCACGGCTCCAACGATGGCCAGAAAGGCATCGGCCTGATCATGCTGGTGTTGATCGGCATCGTTCCGAGCCAGTTCGTTCTCGACCTGAGCAGCACCACCTACCAGATCGAACGCACCCGTGACGCGACCTTGCACCTGAGCCAGTTCTATCAGCGCAACAGCAGTTCCCTGGGTGAATTCCTGGCGCTGGGCAAAAGCGTTAAAGAAGACTTGCCGGGAAAATTCCGCTGCAACCCGCAACAAACCGAACCGACCATTTCCTCCCTGCTGAACACGCTCAACGGTGTAGCTGACTACCACTCGCTGCCGGCCGAAAGCCGCATCGAAGTACGTCGCAACCTGCTCTGCCTGGACGATACAGCGAAGAAAGTCGGCAAACTGCCTAGTCTCGATTCTCGTGAAAAAGCCGACCTGGACAAACTGCGTAAAGACCTGACCGCCACGACCGAGTACGCGCCTTTCTGGGTCATTCTTGCCGTTGCCCTGGCTTTGGGTCTGGGCACGATGATCGGCTGGAAGCGTGTGGTACTGACCATCGGTGAGAAGATCGGCAAGCAAGGCATGACCTATGCCCAGGGCATGTCGGCGCAAATCACCACCGCCTGTGCCATCGGCATGGCCAACATCTTCGCCTTGCCGGTGTCGACCACCCACGTGCTGTCCTCAGGGGTTGCCGGGACCATGGTTGCCAACAAGAGCGGCCTGCAAGGCGGAATGATAAAAACCATCCTGCTGGCCTGGGTTCTGACCCTGCCGGCGACGGTGGCCTTGTCGGCCGGTCTGTTCTGGCTGGCCTCGAAAGTACTCGGCACCTGATTTTCAGGCGGCTATAAAAAAGGTGCGATCCGTTTGGGTCGCACCTTTTTTTATGTCTGTGGGAATGTGTTCAGCGCTCTTGATCTTGATGCTCTTTCGCGCACAAAAAAAAGGGCGACCGAAGTCGCCCAAAATGCCTTGCGTGCTCGTGTACCGGAAAGACCTAAGGCTTTCTGCGCTTATGTGCGTCTTTCCAGATAAAAAACCCAAAACCTGCGAAAAACAGAACCATGAGGCTGACTGTCAGCACTCCGGCGATCACCACGTTGTCGAAAAACATGACCGGCCTCCTGCACTTGCCCTGTTGCGATGGGGCTAAGTTAACCAATCAGGCGTCGATAAAAATTGACCGGGATCAATAGCGCCCGAAACAAGGCGTAAAGGAGGGAAATAACTGACCTGCATCAACAGATGCAGGGTGTTTCAACGCTTCTTCGGTTTGTTTTTTGGCTTTTTCTTGGGTTTTCCCAACGGCATGGCCTGCTCAAATGCCTGGCGTACTTCGTTCAGGCGCTTTTCATTGAGGTCATGCACGCGTTTGGCACGTTCGGAGTTCAGGTCTATCAGTTTGTCGTCTTGGCTCATGGTATTGATTGCGTCATCTATGTCGGTCGAATTCAGCCAGAGCACATACCACCGCTCCGGCCGCCAGGTCCGTCAATAATGCGGTGTGATGCGGGCGCTGACCAGTCGAGTATTCAACAGCATCGTGACTGGACGCTAAACCTCGACATCCACCCATAAGCCTTGGCGCGGCTGGTCTTCCATCAGCGGCACTACGGGGACGGTGTTGTCCGCGTTCAGTTCATCGCCGGGTATCGCCAGGTGCTCCTCAGGATCTTCGTCGGCTTCACGGCGGCGCTTGTTTCGTTCTTGCTGGCGCTGTTGCTCCTCACGCAACAATAAAGCTGAATGGTCGGGATCGCGCTTTTGCAGGTCGATGGTGCTTTCATTGGAGCTCGGTTGCACCGGCACCACAGGCGGTATATCCGGTCGGGGCCGAACCGGGTCCTGCTGAGAAGTGATCGGCACGGCACTCAAGGGGAGCATCGGTGGCAGCATAATTATTAGTCTCCTGTCAGCAGGCTGTCGGCTGCCTGGGTAACGACTTGAGCCATCGGTCGCAAACATGTGACCCGGTCGTCACCCACCAACGCCCTGCGTCTCGACGAATGCCTTGATGCGCTACCTTCTAAGCTTGGTAGTTTTTATGAGAGTCCTTTGGCTCTAAAGGCATCGATCCGTTAAGATAGTCGGCTTTTTCAAGGCGGGAGTCAGGCAGCATGGCGCAGCAGTATCAACCGGGGCAACGCTGGATTAGTGACAGCGAAGCTGAGCTAGGTTTAGGCACCGTTCTGGCACAGGACGGTCGCTTGCTGACCGTGCTCTATCCGGCCACTGGCGACACTCGCCAGTATGCGCTACGGAATGCGCCCCTCACTCGCGTGAGGTTCTCGCCGGGCGACACGATCACTCACTTCGAAAGCTGGAAAATGACCGTGCGCGAAGTCGACGATGTCGACGGCCTGCTGGTCTACCACGGGCTCAACGCGCAGAACGAAGTGGTCACTCTGCCGGAAACCCAACTGTCGAACTTCATCCAGTTCCGCCTGGCCAGCGACCGTCTGTTCGCCGGGCAGATCGACCCGCTGGCGTGGTTCTCACTGCGCTACCACACCCTCGAACACACCAGTCGCCAGTTGCAATCGTCGCTCTGGGGCCTGGGTGGCGTGCGTGCGCAACCGATCGCGCACCAACTGCATATCGCCCGTGAAGTCGCTGACCGTATCGCGCCGCGGGTTCTGCTGGCCGACGAAGTGGGCCTGGGCAAGACCATCGAAGCCGGTTTGGTGATCCATCGCCAATTGCTCTCGGGCCGCGCCAATCGGGTGCTGATCCTGGTTCCGGAAAACCTCCAGCACCAGTGGCTGGTGGAAATGCGTCGTCGCTTCAACCTGCAGGTTGCGCTGTTCGACGCTGAACGCTTTATCGAAAGCGATGCGGCCAACCCGTTCGAAGACACTCAGCTGGCGCTGGTGGCGCTGGAGTGGCTGGTCGAAGACGAGAAGGCCCAGGATGCACTGTTCGCTGCCGGTTGGGATCTGATGGTGGTCGACGAAGCCCACCACCTGGTCTGGCACGAAGACCAGGTCAGCGCGGAATACGCACTGGTCGAGCAACTGGCCGAAGTCATTCCCGGTATCTTGCTGCTGACCGCGACCCCGGAACAACTGGGTCAGGACAGCCACTTCGCCCGTCTGCGCCTGCTCGATCCAAACCGTTTCCATGACCTGCACGCATTCCGCGCCGAAAGCGAAAACTATCGCCCGGTGGCCGAAGCCGTTCAGGAACTGCTGGATCAGGGTCGCTTGTCCCCGGCCGCACACAAAACCATTCAAGGCTTCCTCGGCGACGAAGGCGAAGCCCTGCTCAGCGCGGTCAACGATGGCGACGCTGAAGCCAGCGCTCGTCTGGTCCGTGAACTGCTGGACCGTCACGGCACCGGCCGCGTGCTGTTTCGCAACACCCGCGCCGCCGTGCAAGGCTTCCCGGAGCGTAAGCTGCATCCGTACCCACTGCCGTGCCCGGACGAATACCTCGAGCTGCCGCTGGGTGAACACGCCGAGCTGTACCCGGAAGTCAGCTTCCAGGCCCAGCCGGACGTCAACGAAGAAGAGCGCTGGTGGCGCTTCGACCCACGGGTCGAGTGGCTGATCGACACACTGAAGATGCTCAAGCGCACCAAAGTGCTGGTGATCTGCGCCCACGCCGAAACCGCAATGGACCTGGAAGACGCCTTGCGCGTGCGCTCCGGCATCCCGGCCACGGTCTTCCACGAAGGCATGAACATCCTCGAGCGGGACCGCGCTGCCGCCTACTTCGCCGATGAAGAATTCGGCGCCCAGGTGCTGATCTGCTCGGAAATCGGCAGTGAAGGCCGCAACTTCCAGTTCTCGCACCATTTGGTGCTGTTCGATCTGCCGTCGCACCCGGACCTGCTGGAACAACGGATCGGTCGTCTGGACCGGATCGGCCAGAAGCATGTCATCGAACTGCACGTGCCGTACCTGGAAACCAGCCCGCAAGAGCGCCTGTTCCAGTGGTATCACGAAGCACTGAATGCCTTCCTCAACACCTGCCCGACCGGCAATGCCCTGCAGCATCAGTTCGGCCCACGCCTGCTACCGCTGCTGGAAAGCGCCGACGACGGCGAATGGCAAGCTCTGATCGACGAAGCGCGCAGTGCGCGTGAGCATCTGGAAAGCGAGCTGCACACCGGCCGTGACCGCTTGCTGGAGCTCAACTCCGGCGGCGCTGGGGAAGGTGATGCACTGGTCGAAGCGATCTTCGAACAGGACGACCAGTTCGCCCTGCCGATCTACATGGAAACCCTGTTCGACGCCTTCGGCATCGACAGCGAAGACCATTCGGAAAACGCCCTGATCCTCAAGCCGAGCGAAAAAATGCTCGACGCCAGCTTCCCGCTGGGCGATGACGAGGGCGTGACCATCACTTATGACCGCAACCAGGCGCTGTCTCGCGAAGACATGCAATTCATCACCTGGGAGCACCCAATGGTCCAGGGCGGTATGGATCTGGTGCTGTCCGGCTCGATGGGTAATACCGCCGTCGCGCTGATCAAGAACAAGGCGCTCAAACCCGGAACCGTGTTGCTTGAACTGCTCTACGTCAGCGAAGTGGTTGCTCCGCGTTCGCTGCAATTGGGTCGTTACCTGCCACCGGCCGCCCTGCGTTGCCTGCTCGATGCCAACGGCAACGACTTGTCGACCCGGGTTTCCTTCGAGACCTTGAACGACCAGCTGGAAAGCGTGCCACGGGCCAGCGCCAACAAGTTTGTCCAGGCCCAGCGCGATCAGCTGACGCCAAGGATCAACGCCGGTGAAGAGAAGATCACACCACGTCACGCCGAACGGGTTGCCGAAGCGCAACGTCGTCTGGCTGCCGACACCGACGAAGAACTGGCGCGCCTGACCGCCCTGCAAGCGGTCAACCCGACCGTGCGTGACAGCGAACTGGTAGCCCTGCGCCAGCAACGCGAGCAAGGCCTGGCCATGCTCGACAAAGCGGCGTTGCGTCTGGAAGCGATTCGGGTGTTGGTAGCGGGCTGATAGCCCTCTTCTACCCGGTAAAAAAACAGGCCCGCGCAATGCGGGCCTTTTTTGCTTTCTACATCCTCTACGCAGTCACCGCGGGTATCTGAGGCTCAACCGGCACCAGACCTTCCTTCATCCGCTGGGCATCACGTACGAAACAACGCGAGGCCTGAAACAAAAACAGCATGGTCAAAAACAACGCCACCGGAATCAGGTACATCGCGTCATGCAGGCCAACGGCTTTGAACGCCTCAGTCATCTGCTCGGCGCCGGCCGACAGCATCGCCGTATGAGCAAAGTGGTCTGACAGACCGCCGACCATCACCGGCCCCAAACCGCCGCCCAGCAGATACAACCCGGCAAAGAACAGCGCCATGGCGGTAGCCCGTAAGCGTGGCTCGACCACGTCCTGAATGGCGGTGTAGACGCAGGTATAGAAGTTATAAGCAAACAACCAACCGACACTGAACACCGCGACAAACACCCCAATCTCGATTCGCCCGGCGTGCAGCGCCCACGCGGTGGCCAGGGTCGAGATGATCAGGCTGCAGGCCGCGAACAACAGTCGACCGTTGGCCACGCGCTGGTGAATTTTGTCGGCGATCCAGCCGCCAAGGGTCAAACCGACGAGCCCGGTCACACCGACGATCACCCCGGTCGCCACAGCAGCTTCCTGCAATGGCATCAGGAAGTAACGCTGGAGCATCGGCACCAGAAAGGAGTTGCAGGCATAGGTGGCGAAGTTGAATGTTAGCCCCGCCAACACCAGCCAAAGAAAGGTCGGGATAGCCAGCACACGGCGAATCGGCCGATCAACCCGCTCCTGGGAGACCTGAACGGTTTCCGCCGCGCCGCGTTTCGGTTCCTTGATGAAGAACATGAACACCGCCAACAGTAACCCCGGCACCGCAGCGATGAAGAATGGCGCACGCCAGCTATCGAACGCCTTGACCATCGCGCCGATGGTGAAAAACGCCAGCAACAGGCCAAGCGGTAACCCAAGCATGAAGATCCCCATGGCCCGAGCCCGCCGATGGGCAGGAAACAGATCGCCGATCAGCGAGTTGGCGGCCGGCGCATAGCTTGCTTCACCGATACCCACCCCCATGCGCACCAGCAAGAATCCCCAGAAACTGCCAACCAGGCCGTTGACTGCGGTCAACCCACTCCACACCGCCAGGCCCCAGCCCATCAATTTACTGCGCGATCCGGTATCGGCCATCCGCCCTAAAGGCAGGCCGGCGATGGCATAGACAATAGTGAATGCGGTACCGATGATCCCGAGCTGGAAGTCGCTTAAATGCCATTCCATACGGATTGGCTCGATGATGATGGCCGGAATGGTGCGATCGAAGAAGTTGAACAGGTTGGCCAGAAACAACAGGAACAGAATGCGCCAGGCATTCGACGCTTGGTTCGAGTTCTGCATGGGTCCGTCT
>JAPLSD010000469.1 GCA_026398835.1 Pseudomonas sp. | reverse complement strand
TCATTTATACAGGCGCACGTTCTTTTGCCGTGCTTATAAGGCCTGGATTGCGCCCTTTAGTGCCGGGTTGGCGGCAGCGGGACGCCTATAGTCGTGAGGAGAACTCTGGAAGTCAATTGTGTGTGTTACCGCATTGTTACGTTGGCAGTGTTACCCATGTTACTGATGCGATTCAGCACCTTTGTACCCTTGTAGGAGCCGAGCTTGCTCGCGATGGGGGCGACGCGGTCTATCTGGAGCATCGCGTCATCGTTCATCGCGGGCAAGCCTCGCTCCTACAGGAATCATGCAGGCTGGAGACGTTCAAGCCCGATAAATGGACAGGCTCGGGCCTGCATGTGGTAGTGGGGGACTTTGAGGCGCGGTTCGTCAATCAACCGGTCACCGAACAGCAGAATGTCCAGGTCCAGCGTGCGCGGTCCCCAGCGTTCGTTGCGCTCGCGGCCTTGATCGTTTTCGATGGCTTGTAGCGCATCGAGCAACTCCAGCGGCGCAAGGCTGCTGTCCAGCACGGCCACGGCGTTGGTGTAACGCGGTTGGCCGGGGAGCAGAGAGTCACTCTGATAAAAGGCTGATACGCCGACCAGTTCGGTCTGCGGCAACTGCGCCAACGCATCGACTGCGTTGCGCAATTGTTCTGCTGGGGCCGCCAGATTGCTGCCCATGCCGATGTAGATGCGTTCCATGAACTTACTCGCCCGACGCGCTCGGTGCAGTGGCAGAGCGTTTGCGCTTGCTGGCACCACTGCGGCGACGTTTGCGCGGAGCACCACTGGCGCTGTCGTCCTTGCTACTGAGGTCGCGGATCATGTCGCGGCGCTCGCTGTCGTTACTGTCCTGATAATCGGTCCACCATTCGCCCAAGCCATCGGTCTGTTCGCCAGCACTTTCGCGAAGCAGCAAGAAGTCATAACCAGCACGGAAACGCGGATTGTCCAGCAGCAGGTCGGCCCGTTTGCCACTGCGCCGTGGCAGGCGCTCCTGCATGTCCCAGATCTCACGGATTGGCATGGTGAAGCGTTTCGGAATAGCAATACGCTGGCACTGTTCGCTGATCAGTTCGTGAGCGGCTTCCTGCATCGCCGGAATCGGCGGCATGCCACGGGCCTGCAGACGCAACACGCGGGCCGGCAGGGCAGGCCAGAGCAAGGCGGCGAAGAGGAACGCCGGGGTAACTGGCTTGTTCTGTTTGATGCGCAGGTCAGTGTTGACCAAGGCTTCGCTGATCAGTGTATGGGTATACGTCGGGTTGTGCTCCAGTGCTTCGGCGCTGGCCGGGAACAATGGATCGAACAACTGCAGATCCACCAGCATTTCGAAGGTGTCTGCGGCGTGTCCGGAAAGGAATAGCTTGAGCACTTCTTCGAACAGTCGAGCCGAGGGGATTTCCCGCAGCATCGGCGCCAGATCGCGAATCGGCGCGGCGGAGTGCTTCTCGATGCCGAAGTCCAGCTTGGCGGCGAAACGCACAGCCCGCAGCATCCGCACCGGGTCTTCCTGGTAACGCTGCTGTGGATCTCCAATCAGACGGATCAGGTGATTGCGAATGTCGTGCACGCCGTTGGCGTAATCGAGAATGCGCTCACTGACCGGATCGTAATACAGGGCATTGATGGTGAAGTCACGACGTTGCGCGTCTTCTTCCAGCGTGCCATAGACGTTGTCCCGCAGAATGCGCCCGCTTTCGTTACGTGAGGATTGGTTGCTGTCTTCCTCTTCGTCGTTTTGCGGGTGATTGGCGCGGAAGGTGGCGACTTCAATGATTTCGCGACCAAAGTGG
>JAPLSD010000810.1 GCA_026398835.1 Pseudomonas sp. | reverse complement strand
TCAGGAGCAAATTGATAAACTGATGACCGAACGTGGTTACATCACCGTCGATGTCGTCAGTCTCAACAGTGATCATCCGCAAAAAGCCGAGCTGCGTGCCAAGTTCCTCGATGAGCACCAGCATGGCGAAGACGAAGTACGGTTTTTCGTCGCCGGACGTGGCCTGTTTACCCTGCACATCGACGATTACGTGTACGCCGTGCTCTGTGAGAAGAACGACCTGATCTCGGTTCCCGCCGGTACGCGACACTGGTTCGACATGGGCGAGAACCCGCACTTTGTGGCGATCCGCCTGTTCAACAATCCCGAGGGCTGGGTGGCCAAATTCACCGGCGAAGATATCGCCAACCGTTTTCCTGGCCTGGAGGACTGAGCGGATGTCGATCAAAGCCATTCTCACCGACATCGAAGGCACCACCAGCGCGGTGAGTTTCGTGTTTGAGGTGCTGTTTCCCTTTGCTGCAACGCATCTTCCGGAGTTCGTCCGGCAGAACGCCGAACGACCGGACGTGGCCGAGCAACTGCAGGCTGTTCGTCAGGACAGTGGTGAGCCAGCAGCAGATGTTGAGCGGGTTATCCAGATTCTCCTGAACTGGATCGCCGAGGACCGTAAGGCGACGCCGCTCAAAGCCTTGCAAGGGATGGTCTGGGAGCAGGGGTATCAGGCCGGGCAGCTCAAAGGACACGTTTACCCGGATGCGGTCGAAGCGCTGAAACACTGGCATCAGGAAGGCTATCAACTCTTTGTTTACTCTTCCGGTTCGATCCAGGCTCAACGGCTGATTTTCGGTTGCTCCGAGGCGGGTGATTTGTCGCCGTTGTTCAGTGGCTATTTTGACACCACGTCGGGCCCCAAGCGCGAAGCGCAGTCCTATCAGCGGATCACCCAAGCGATTGACTGTCTGCCTGAGCAGATTCTGTTTTTGTCCGATATCGTTCAGGAACTGGATGCGGCGCGAGAAGCGGGTATGGCCACCTGTGGTCTGGTGCGCGACGGCGGCGAATTGGTCGGGCATCCAAACGTGACCAGCTTTGCGCAAATAGATCCGGCAGGGTTCTAAGTTTGCGAGGCTAAGTCGCAGCGGCTGACTACGAATGGGGTGTCAGTAGTCAGCCGAATTTGAACAGTTCAACAGTCGACTTTTAGAAATTGGCCAAGTTGTGATTTGTAGGTGTAGGAATACGCTTGTTGATGTGTAGGTCATCGCTGTTTGTTGCTTTTCTTCCTTGTTAAATCTCCCCTGTGTGTAACTCTTCCGCCTTTTCGTGCATGGACTGTCAACGAAATGTTTATGTGGGCAGCTGTGCGACCTGGCGAAGTGAGAGGGAGATCATGAATGAGCATTCGACAGCGACCGGTGGGCAAGCCCTTAAGTGAAAAGGAGCTTGAAATCCTGAGGTGGGCCAAGGCCGGGAAAACGGTATGGGAAATCAGTGTGATTCGGGAGATTTCCCAAGCTACGGTCAAATTTCACTTGAGCAATATCTACTGCAAGCTCGAAGTGACCAACAGGGCTCAGGCTGTCGGTGAGGCCGTTAATCGCGGTTTGTTGAGCTGACCCCTGAACGACGTCAGGCCGTGAAGCCTGGAGACTCGCACGACCTGAACGGGTGCAGCGAGCGCTGATTCAGACCGAGTGATAGGTCGGCAGCGCGAAGCGGTGTTGGCTTTGCAGCATCGAAATGTTTGGCAGCTCGCTGGCCTGTTCTGCCAGGTCGCGGCGAATGGCACTGATGACCCAGGCCAGTTGGTCGCCGGCGTGCAGTTGTGCATAGGAAATCGATCGTTTGAGCTGTTTTTCGTTATTGCACAGCGTGAGCAAAATACCGCCGTCAGGTCTGTCCTGAATAGTGACTTCGAAGTTGGAGAACAAGGAAGCGAATTTTTCTTGTATCAGGCTCATGACTATCAGCTCCGTTAGCTTTTGAATGGCAAGCGTGAAGTGATAGTTGCAGCGATTGTGCCAGTATTGGATCTTATTAAAATTTAATATAAATCAATTGTTTATGATTTTTTCGTGATTTCGGTTTCGTGCAAATTGCATGAGTGGCCATCGTGCATCCTGCATTTTGCGTGGTTTTCATGGAGGGCGGTGGCCCTGCCAATAGATACAAAACTTTTCAAATCCTCCATGTACAGCCCAAGAATGACTGACGTATTTTCCAGCCTGCAATAACGGACTTATTAAGTGATTTAGTTGAATGCCAACAAGGGTTTTTGGTGTTTAACGGTATACGGAACTCCATAGGTTTTGCGTCACCGCCGGATGGGTTTGTGTTCGCCCGATAATAAAAAAACAGGACCTCACCTATGAGCAGCAACCCAAGCGACATGATTACCTGGGGCATGATGATCCGTAAGTTGCCGGCCATTGCCAAAGCCATCCCGCGGGTGGTCAAGGGGATGAAGATCGCCAACGCGAACAAGCCGAATCAACCCTGCGGTCTGGGCTGGGCCTTCGAGCAAGCAACGTTGCGCAATCCCCAAGGCCCGGCGCTGCTCTACGGCAATGTCTCGTTGAGTTATGCACAGGTCAACCAGTGGGCCAACCGCATTGCCCATCACCTGATTGCCCAAGGCATCGGCAAGGGCGACGTGGTCGGGATGTTCATCGAAAACCGTCCCGAGCTCTTGGTGACGGTGCTGGCGGTGGCCAAGGTTGGCGGTATCTGCGCCATGCTCAACACCTCGCAAACCCAGCATGTGCTGGTCCACAGCCTGAACCTGGTCAAGCCGGTCGCGATTGTGGTCGGGGCAGAGTTGGCCGACACTTATTCATCGGTCCGTGAGCAGGTCGCCATCGATGAGGCGAAAACCTGGGGTGTTGCCGACCGGGACAGTTCCCGTGACCCCGACGAGGCGCTAGCAGGTTTTATCAACCTGATGACCGCCAGTGCCGATTGCTCGACAGACAACCCGGCCAGCAGTCAGCAGATCTGTTTTGATGACCCTTGCTTCTATATTTACACTTCAGGCACCACCGGATTGCCCAAGGCCGGGGTTTTCAAACACGGACGCTGGATGAAGACTTCCGCCAGTTTCGGCTTGATCGCCCTGGATATGGGCCCCAAGGACGTCGTCTACTGCACGTTGCCGCTGTACCACGCCACGGGGCTGTGCGTGTGCTGGGGCTCTGCGATCATCGGCGCATCAGGGTTTGCCATTCGGCGTAAATTCAGCGCCAGTCAGTTCTGGAACGACGTGCGCACCTTCAACGCCACCACCATTGGCTATGTCGGCGAATTGTGCCGCTACCTGATCGACCAGCCACCCAGCTCCGACGACAGCCACAACGGCGTGGTGAAGATGATTGGCAACGGTTTGCGCCCGGGCGTGTGGACTGAGTTCAAGAGGCGTTTTGCGGTCAATCATGTCTGCGAGTTGTACGCCGCCAGCGATGGCAATATCGGATTCACCAACATTCTCAACTTCGACAACACCATCGGCTTTTCCCTGATGTCCTGGGCGTTGGTGGAATTTGCCCACGACAGCTGTGCGCCAATTCGCAACGAGGCTGGTTTCATGCAAAAAGTCGCCAAAGGCGGGCAAGGGCTGCTGCTGGCGAAGATCGACGACAAGGCGCCGCTCGACGGTTACACCGATCCAGAGAAGACCCAAAAGGTCGTTCTTCGCGATGTGTTCGAGAAGGGCGACAGCTACTTCAATACCGGAGATCTGCTCAGGAATATCGGTTTCGGGCATGCGCAGTTTGTTGACCGCCTGGGCGATACCTACCGCTGGAAAGGCGAAAACGTATCGACGACTGAGGTGGAGAACATCCTGCTGCAACATCCGCATATCGCCGAGGCGGTGGCCTACGGCGTCGAGATCAACAACACCAACGGGCGTGCCGGGATGGCCGCGATTACCCCGGCCGAATCCCTGGCCACTCTGGATTTCAGCGAGCTGCTGCAATTTTCCAGGCAGAAAATGCCGGCCTACGCGGTGCCGTTGTTCCTGCGGGTGAAAGTAAAAATGGAGACTACTGGCACCTTCAAATACCAGAAAGTCCGGCTTAAGGACGAGGCCTTCGACCCCGGTAAAACCGGCGATGACCCGATCTACGCCTGGCTGCCAGGCTCGGACACTTACGTGCAAGTGACCGAGCAGGTGTTGGCGGATATCCACGGTGGCAAGTTCCGCTATTGATTCTGGCTATGGCGGGGCGTGAGAAAAAAGGGGTGACAGGCTCGGGGCCGCTCGGGAAACTAGTGGCTTTGCGATGTGAATGTGGAGTCCAGAATGTCAGACAAAAGCCGCAAGATGACCGAAGAAGAAGCTGCGGAGTTTGCCGAGCAGGTGTTCAACAAGGCGCGTGAAGGCGACGCAGCCATGCTCGCCGC
>JAPLSD010000233.1 GCA_026398835.1 Pseudomonas sp. | reverse complement strand
AGTGGTCGGCCTGAGCGTTTCGCTGGTGTCCTTCCAGCAGGTCCAGGCGGCAGATCAGCAGCAGATCAAACGCGGTGAATACCTGGCGCGGGCGGCCGACTGCATGGCCTGCCATACCGCGCCCGGCGGCGCACCCTACGCCGGTGGCCTGCCGATCGTTTCACCGTTCGGCACCCTCTATGGCACCAACATCACCCCAGATAAGGACCACGGCATTGGCCTGTACAGTTTTTCGCCGCGCTGACCGAAGGCAAGCGTCGTGATGGCGCCAACCTTTATCCGGCGATGCCCTACACTTCGTATCACCTGATGCCCCGTGAAGATGCCGATGCGATCCACACCTACCTGATGACGGTCGAACCCATCAATCGCGCAGCGCCGGTGACCAGCCTGAGCTTTCCGTTCAACGTGCGCTTGGGGCTGATGGGTTGGAACATGCTCTATGGCAAAGACGTCAAGCTCGCGCCAGCCGACGGCAAAAGCGAAGCGTGGAAGCGCGGGCAGTACATGGTCGATGTGCTCGGCCATTGCGGCGAATGCCACACACCTCGCGGCTTGCCCGGTGCCATGCAACAGGACAAGCGCCTGACTGGCGGCCTGCTCAATGGTTACCTGGCGCCAAGTCTGCTCGCCATCGATCTGGCTGCGCGGGGTTGGACGCATCAAGACCTGCGCTCATTTCTCAAGCACGGCTTGAGCGCGCAGGGCACGATGTTCAATGAAATGTTCCCGGTGTTCCATAACAGCACCCAGAATCTCAATGATCCGGACCTGGCGGCCATGGCGACTTACCTGTTGGGCGATCAGCCTCCGCAGGCCAAGGTGCTGGCCGAGGTGCCGCTGGCAAAAATGACTGAGAGTGCACAACGCGGTCGCCAGGATTACCTGAACGTGTGTGCCGGATGTCATGGCGTTGCCGGCGAAGGCAAACCGCATATTGCAGTCGCGATGCAAGGCAATACCACCTTGCGCCTGGAAGACCCGCGCAATCTGTCGCGGGTGATCGAGGAGGGTATTGGCGAGCAGCAGTTCGCCGGTTTCGAGCGCATGCAGCCGATGCCGGGTTTCGCCGGCAAGTTGGACAATCAGCAATTGGCCGATCTGCTCAACTACTTGCGTCAGGCCTGGGGCGGACAGCCGGCCGATTTGGTACTCAGTCAGATCGAGCAGTTGAAGGCGGATGCTGCGACTGAGCACAAGGCGCGCTGACATGCAGCAGCTTGCGACGGGTTTTGTCGTTCCGGCGACGACGCTACCGGCTGGCTGTGGACGGTTGCGGGTGGCGCAATCCCGGCCTATGTTCCAAGCGAGGTGTTGCCTGCGACTGGCGCGCTTGACTGGCCACAGGTTGCTGTCCATCCAGTGCGGATTCCCGTAGCGAGGTGATGACATGCCGAACGACTCCCGACCCGCCGTGCTCGAACTGATTGGCAATACGCCGCTGGTGCGCGTCAGCCGCTTCGATACCGGCCCGTGCACACTGTTCCTCAAGCTCGAATCGCAGAACCCCGGCGGTTCGATCAAGGATCGCATCGGCCTGGCGATGATCGACGCCGCCGAGCGCGATGGCCGCCTGCGACCCGGCGGCACCATAGTCGAGGCCACCGCCGGCAACACCGGCCTCGGCCTGGCCCTGGTCGGCCGTGCCAAGGGTTACCGGGTGGTGTTGGTGGTGCCGGACAAGATGTCCACCGAGAAGGTCCTGCACCTCAAGGCGATGGGCGCCGAGGTGCACATTACCCGCTCCGACGTCGGCAAGGGCCATCCCGAGTACTACCAGGACGTTGCTGCGCGGCTGGCGCAGGAGATTCCCGACGCCTTCTTCGCCGATCAGTTCAACAACCCGGCCAACCCGCTGGCCCACGAGTGCAGCACCGCTCCGGAAATCTGGGCGCAGACTCAGCATGATCTGGATGCCATCGTCGTCGGCGTCGGTTCGGCCGGCACGCTGACCGGGCTGACCCGCTTCTTTCGCCGCGTGCAACCGAACCTGGTCATGGTGCTGGCCGATCCGCTCGGCTCGGTGGTCGCCGAATACAGCCGCAGCGGCACCCTCGGTACGCCCGGCTCCTGGGCGGTGGAGGGCATCGGCGAAGACTTCATTCCGTCTATTGCCGACCTTTCCAGCGTGCGCCAGGCCTATTCGATCAGCGACGAGGAAAGCTTCGATCACGCCCGCCAACTGCTGCGCGCCGAAGGCATTCTCGGCGGCTCTTCGACCGGCACATTGCTGGCGGCGGCACTGCGCTTCTGCCGCGAGCAAACCGAGCCGAAGCGGGTGGTCAGCTTCGTCTGCGACACCGGCACCCGCTACCTGTCGAAGGTCTACAACGACCAGTGGATGACCGATCAGGGCCTGTTGCAGCGCAAGCGCTACGGCGATCTTCGCGACCTGATCGCGCGGCGCTTCGAGGATGGCCGGGTGATCAGCGTGGGCCCGGACGATACGCTGCTCACCGCCTTCCAGCGCATGCGCCTGGCTGATGTGTCGCAACTGCCGGTGCTGGTGGACGGACAGCGGCTGGTCGGCGTGATCGACGAGTCCGATATTCTGCTTGGCGTCCACGAAGACGCTTCGCACTTCCGTATGACCGTGGCCAGCGCGATGACCGACAAGCTGGAAACCCTGCTTCCCGGCGCCAGTCTGGCTGAACTGGAGGTGGTGCTCGACCGTGGGCTGGTGGCGATCATCGCCGACGCCTCGGGCTTCCACGGCCTGATTACCCGCGTCGACATGCTCAATCACTTACGGAGATCCCTCTCATGAGTCAGCACGATGAAACCGCCGCGCCACGCGCCTTCGCCACCCGTGTGATCCATGCCGGACAGGCGCCAGACCCTTCCACCGGGGCGCTGATGCCGCCGATTTACGCCAACTCCACCTATTTGCAGCAGAGCCCCGGTGTGCACAAGGGCCTCGACTACGGGCGCTCGCACAACCCCACGCGCTGGGCGCTGGAGCGTTGCGTGGCGGACCTCGAGGGCGGTACCCAGGCCTTCGCCTTCGCCTCCGGGCTGGCGACGATCTCCACCGTGCTCGAACTGCTCGACGCTGGCGCGCACATCGTCTCCGGCAATGACCTGTACGGCGGTACTTTCCGGCTGTTCGACAAGGTGCGCCGGCGCAGCGCCGGGCATCGCTTCAGCTTCGTTGACCTGGCAGACCTGGCGGCCTTCGAAGCGGCGTTGCAGGACGACACGCGCATGGTCATGGTCGAGACGCCAAGCAATCCTTTGCTGCGCCTCACTGACCTAGCCGCCGTCGCGCGCATCTGTCGCGAGCGGGGAATCATCTGTGTGGCCGACAACACCTTTGCCAGCCCGTGGATACAGCGGCCGCTGGAGCTGGGCTTCGATGTCGTGCTGCACTCGACGACCAAGTATCTGAACGGCCACTCCGACGTGATCGGCGGCATCGCGGTGGTCGGGCAGAACGCAGAACTGAGTGAGCGTCTGGGCTTCCTGCAGAACGCAGTGGGTGCTATCGCAGGGCCGTTCGACGCTTTTCTCACCTTGCGCGGAGTGAAGACTCTGGCGCTGCGCATGGAACGCCACTGCAGCAACGCGTTGGAGCTGGCGCAATGGCTGGAGCGTCAGCCGCAAGTGGCGCGCGTCTATTATCCGGGCCTGCCGTCGCACCCGCAGCACGAACTGGCGCTGCGGCAGATGCGCGGATTCGGCGGGATGATTTCCCTCGACCTGAACAGCGACCTGGCCGGCACCAAACGTTTCCTCGAGAGTGTGCGGATCTTTGCCTTGGCCGAGAGTCTGGGCGGGGTGGAAAGCCTGATCGAGCACCCAGCGATCATGACCCATGCCAGCATCCCCGCAGGCACCCGCGCGCAGCTCGGCATCGGCGATGCGCTGGTGCGTTTGTCAGTGGGTGTCGAGGATGTCGAAGACCTGCGCGCCGACCTGGCCCAGGCGCTGGCGCGGATTTGAATAGATATACATAGCCGAAAATACGGGACTTTTTTGCAGAACCTGACAGGGCTTCTATCAGAAGTCGTACTTGTCCCGCAGGCCGTAATACCAGGCGCCTAGTGCGGCGAATGGTGTGCGCAGTAATTGTCCGCCAGGGAAAGGGTAGTGTGGCAGGTCGGCAAAGGCGTCAAAGCGCTCTGCCTGACCACGCAACGCTTCGGCCAGGACTTTGCCTGCCAGGTGGGTGTAGGTCACGCCATGGCCGCTACAGCCCTGCGAGTAATAGATGTTGTCACCCAAGCGTCCGACTTGCGGAAGTCGCGACAAGGTCAGCAGGAAGTTGCCGGTCCACGCGTAGTCGATCTTCACATCCTTGAGTTGTGGGAAGGCCTTGAGCATCTTCGGTCGAATGATCGCTTCGATATTTGCCGGATCCCGTGCGCCATAGACCACGCCGCCGCCGAAGATCAGGCGTTTGTCGCCCGAGAGGCGGTAGTAGTCGAGCAGGTAGTTGCAGTCTTCGACACAGTAATCCTGTGGCAACAGGCTTCTTGCCAATTCATCACTCAGGGGTTCGGTGGTGATGACCTGGGTGCCGCAGGGCATCGACTTGGCTGCCAGCTCAGGCACCAGGTTGCCCAGGTAGGCGTTGCCGGCGACGATGATGAACTTGGTCCTGACTTTGCCTTGCGGCGTGTGCACGACCGGATTGGCACCGCGCTCGATGCGCACCGCCGGTGACTGTTCGTAGAGGGTTGCGCCCAGTGATTCCACTGCAGCAGCTTCGCCAAGGACAAGGTTGAGCGGGTGAATATGCCCGCCACTCATGTCGAGCATGCCGCCCACGTACTGATCGCAGGCCACGACTTCGCGTATGCGGCGCTGGTCCAGCAGTTCCAGTTGGGTGTGGCCATAACGCTCCCAGAGGCGCTTCTGCGACTCCAGGTGCCCCATCTGTTTGCTGGTGATTGCGGCGAACACACCGCCGTCCTTCAGGTCGCACTGGATCTGGTATTTGGCCACGCGCTCACGAATGATCTTGCCACCCTCGAACGCCATCTGACCGAGCAGCTGAGCTTGTTTGGGGCCGACGCTGCGCTCGATCACATCGATATCACGGCTGTAGCTGTTGACGATCTGGCCGCCATTGCGGCCCGAGGCGCCGAAGCCGACCTTGGCCGCTTCCAGGACAGTCACCCGAAAACCGTTCTCCAGCAAAAACAGCGCACTGGACAGGCCGGTGTAGCCGGCACCGATCACACAGACATCAGTCTCTACGTCATTCTGCAACGAAGGGCGCGGCGGAACCGCATTAGCCGATGCCGCGTAATAGGAATCCGGGTAGGGGGTGTTCGCCATCCTGCAGCCTCTGTTTAATATTTTTTACGAGTGCATCGATCCTACCTGAGTTAAAAAACGGCTGCCAGCCACCGAAAAATCTTCTTTGCAGCCCTGAAAATAAAAAATTCGCATATTCATAGGCTTAGCTGCAAAAAAGGTGTTGACACCCCTTCGGAATTCCGTAGAATGCCGCCTCACAGCAGGCACGTAGCTCAGTTGGTTAGAGCACCACCTTGACATGGTGGGGGTCGTTGGTTCGAGTCCAATCGCGCCTACCAAACAAAATCCGCTCTGCTGGGCGGTCTAGAAGGGCTCACCGAAAGGTGGGCCCTTTTTTGTTGTCTGCGATTTGCAAAACTTTTGCAAAACCCCCTGAGTCATGCGATCAGTTCTACTTTGCCACTCGCAAGGCGATAGACGCCTCCCACTATTTTCAACGTTCCCTTGCTGAGCGCATCAGTCAGCAGCGGCGAGGCATTCTTGAGGCTGTTAACCGAGTCTTTAACATTTTGCGCTACAGCGTTGTCGAGAAGACTCCCCGGCTTATCAAGCACCTTCTCGATAGAAGGCTTAAGTGCGTCAGTCAATTTTTGGATGTGGCCAGGGAAAACGGTGTGATCTTTTATTGCCTTTATGCCTGCGGTGATGGCGCCGCAGTCTTCATGCCCCAGCACGAGGATCAGTGGTGCGCCCAGCACCACGACAGAGTATTCAAGGCTTGCTAAGCCTTCATCCGAGACGAAATTGCCAGCGACGCGTATGGCGAAAAGGTCTCCTCGAGCAGTGTCAAACGCGTACTCGGGTGCGATACGAGAGTCGGAGCAACTCAGTACTGACACGAACGGGTTCTGGCCTGAGACCAGGGCTTCTCGCTCGGACTTGAAATCATGTGTCTTGGAGGTCCCCTTAACATATCGTTCATTCCCCTTCATAAGCCTTTGAAGAGCCATGTCAGGACTGATTGAGTTTTGTGGTTTTGGGGGACGGGCGGCTTTCTCTGCGGCCTGGACGATCTTGTCGGGCAGCGCACCGGCAAGTAGTAGAGCGCCTGCTCCTAGTCCGGCAAGCCGAAGAAATCGACGGCGATCATTTGCATTCGGCATGGGGTTTGAATCACATGATTCACACATGGTTTTGTGTACTCAGGTCATAGAGGTGGGAATGACTCGCTATTGAGGGCTAGTACTTCCAGGAACCTTTAGCGCTTCTGAGTTTGAGTCTAGAAGGGCGATCCGAAAGGGGCGCCCTTTTTTGTGGTCGATACTTTTTCGTTTCTGTTCAGGCCTTCCTTGGACGTCAGATCGACGTCCGCCCCTACACCTTTGATGCCTCTTCAGGTCTCGGTTTTTCTCTAATAAGCAACGCCGTGTTTTATGCGCTACTACTCTGAGGCCGATATTCTTTTCTTGGTTTGGAGATCACCTTGATGCTTGCACACTGGTTTCTTGCGGCCATTCATCTTCTGGCATTTGCAACGGGGTTCGCGGCAGTGCTCGCGCGTGGGGCGGCTTTGCGTCGTGTTGCCGTGAGTCCCACAGAGACCCGGAATGTATTGCTCTCGGATAATGTGTGGGGGATCTCGGCGGCGACTCTATTGGTCACTGGTGGGATTCGCGCCTTTGGCGGTTACGAAAAGGGCATGGACTATTACCTGCACCAGCCCCTGTTTCATCTCAAGATGACACTGTTCGTCATCATCCTGCTTCTTGAGATCGCCCCGATGGTCGCTTTAGTCAAATGGCGGATCGCCTTGAGTCGAGGGCGCTCGATTGATGTTCGGCGCGCGACGCTGTTTGCCCGGATCAGCCACATTGAAGCATTGCTGATTATCGGCATGGTGGTGGCGGCGACGGGTATGGCCCGTGGGGTGGTGTTTGGTTAGAGGCTTGCAGTGGCGATGGCGGCCTGGACCTGTGCCGCTGCCAAAGAGGGGGAAGGAGAGCTGAAATTAAGGAATGGCGAATCGAGAGCACGCTCATGTTTTTCGCCAGCCATTGCTATGAAAGGCAGGGCTGGCTACTGATGAGGTTCAGGGAGTTTCGCGTTTGTCCGGCGCAGTCAGTCCTGCCTGGATACGCTGATAAATTTCCTCGCGATGTACGGCGACGTCTTTCGGAGCGTTGATGCCAATCCTGACCTGTTGGCCGCTAACGCCCAGAATGGTGATCGTAATATCGTCACCGATGTTTATGCTTTCACCGACTTTGCGGGTGAGTATCAGCATGATCTTCTCCTTGATTGCTTGGTAGGGCACCTGATTCAGATAATGCAGATGTCGGTAGTATGTATAGATTACTGCGAAGTGCCACTGTGGGTGCCTCTTTCAGACGCGTAGCCGCTGTATTAATTCCCGGCTGTAACTATACAGAGGCTATTAACATCATTCTCGTTGTTTTAAGGCTGGTTTGGGGCGGTCATGGGTCGGCGGTGAGTGATAAAATCGCCGACTTGAATTTTCGAGGGGAAGGCTGTGCGTAAACTGGCGATGGTAATGGCGGTGTTGGTGCTGGCGGGATGTGGTGAAGGAACCAGCGTCGAGCACAAGACAGCGTCTACGGCTGCTCCGGCGTCACAAGCCCCGGCGACTGCGGCAGCGCCACAGTGGGATGTTGAGGTTAAAGGAGGCACCGTGCAGGCGGTGAGCGATCTCACTGGCTGGTTGATCGAGCACGGCTTCGTTTCCTATGTGAGCGCGGGCGGTGGCAAAGAACGGATTCTGATTGGCCCTTTCAGTTCGAAAGCCGAAGCTGAAGCCAGGCAGGTGCAACTGACGGCCAGCCTGGAACGAGCCAAAAAACAGAATGTCGAGTCCGTGGTGGTTGAGCATAACGCGGCTCAGTAATCGATCATCCTGTCGATTCAGAAAGCAAAAAAGGCCTCGAGGCAGTTTGTCCGAGGCCTTTGCGTTTGTGCCGTGCTTCAGCCGCAGGCTTTCATATTCACCGGCCCGACGAACTCGTTGCCGCGGCCCATCACGCACGCCACGCTTTGATTGCGCTGGCGCTCCCAGTTCTGCACCGGATAGGTTTTGTTCCAGGCTTCGTAGAGTTGGCGGTCCTGCTTCGACAGATTCAAACCGTACTGTTTACTCATGTAGAAGTAGGTGCGCGCGATCATC
>JAPLSD010000306.1 GCA_026398835.1 Pseudomonas sp. | reverse complement strand
TCAATTTCCGAAGGTGACATTCAGTCCGGCAAACAACGTGAATTGCGGTTGTCCATCGCCTTTGCGCTCCACTGTCCACTGCGGTTCGATGAAGGCGTTGAGCACGTTGTCGCCTGACTTCCAGACCTTGCCGCCACCCAAACCGAGGGGGATGTAGTGAGTGTCGTTTCTCAGGTCGTAGGTCCAGGTGCCAGTGGAGCGCAGATACCAGCCCTTGGACAGGTTGTGAATGATGAACGGCTGGAAGGTTGCCGTTTCAACATGCTGGCGGTCGCTGTCGCCGGCAAACGAACTTTGGTATTGCACCAGCGCGCCAAGCAGGCCGCGGGGAGAGGAGTCGATGGCGATAGCCGCCAGACCGGCCTGCCACTTGCCCGTCCCGAGTTCGTCATGGTCGGCGAAGGGGATGGTGATCTGCGGGCCGATGCCCAACTGCACGCCGTCGGTCTTGAGCAGGAAGATATCGAACAGGTTCAGATCACCTTCGCCGGTGGTGTAGCCCCCATGGGGATCGGGGCGCGTGCTGATCGGCGCAGTGGCCCGCAGCAATTGCGGGACAGGGATGAAATCATTAGGCTCGATCGGCAATGTGCCGCGCACCAGCAGGTCATTGGTGTGGAC
Source organism: Pseudomonas sp. (assembly GCA_026398835.1). GTDB lineage: Bacteria > Pseudomonadota > Gammaproteobacteria > Pseudomonadales > Pseudomonadaceae > Aquipseudomonas. The sequence continues at coordinate 6,860 of JAPLSD010000306.1, read as the reverse complement.
GTTGGTGTTGTAGATTCTCGGGGTGTAGTAGTCCTGCAGGTTCATGCCGGACGCGAAGTTCAGCGGATTGTTGCTGTCGTTCGCTGTATCGGCATTGTCGGCCACTGCGCTAAACGCAGGTGATAGGGTTGCGGCCAATAGCATGACGGGTGCGTAGGCCCTTCTCGACATGATTCCCCCGGTTCCCTGGTGGCTCAGTGGACGACTCGGTGCTGGGTGGCCGATTGGTGTGACTGTTCGCTGGGGCAAGCCTGTAGGACGCTTCAGATAAAGCTAGCAGGGAACGACGGCTTAGCCAGTCGGAAGGGGTAGCTTGTTGATATTTGTGCACGGGCTCTTGGATGTGGGTTCCTCGTAGCAGCTGGCGAAGGCTGCGTCCGGCCGCGAAGCGGTCGTAAACCGGCGAATGCATTCTTCCTGAAAAATATGCGGTCTACCCGATTACGATTGCTGCGCAATCGAACGCAGGCTTCGCCAGCTGCTACGAAGCGCGTAGTACGGGCGAGACACCAACTTACATACTAGGACGCCTGCCAGGTGATCCGACGGGAGTTCCGCCTCGCGGGCCGCGGATACTGCCACCTTCCAAACTTTGTGTATACATGACGATATGCTCATCACGATTAATTACACTGGCGCGCAGCTTGGCGGCGACTATTTCCAGCTCGGGTCCCGATGATGCTTTCATTTTATAGAAATAATAACCAATCGACGTATTGAAATGATCCGTGTACAGGTGAACGTCTGGACCGTTGTTTATTAGGAAAGGTTGTCCATTTTGAGGTACGCCGTCCTTGAAGTTGAAAGAGTCCGCATGTTGAGTGTAGAAATCAAAACGTCTTGAGGTTTCTTCAGCGTTTCGTAGCCTACCGCGATCCAGTTGGTAAATAAGACTATTGCTTTGCGATAGCTTATCCGATTCTTCCATTAGGTACCTTTCTCTGCCACGGGCTGAGTCACCAATGCGCTTGACTATTTTATCAAAAACCTCAATAGGACTATCTTTATTGGCTATTGCGGCGACCGTTTGCGGTACAGTACTGCTTCTTTTCGAAATTGTTGAAGCTGCTCTTTTCCAGTATTTTTGAAAGTAAATTAACAAAGATGCAGGAATATGCCCCGTTGGATCCTGCCTGTTAATCGGATCTCCCAAACAATACACATACGGATTCAACCCGCCGTCCCCAAACGGACTCAAACTGTCGGGACTGTTAAACCGCATCAACACCGGATTAAACGCCCGATAACCATTACCCAATAAATAATGCCCGGTTACCGGATCCCACCGTTCGCCGTTGAACCCCAGCAGGCTCAGCAATCCACTGTGGGCGGGTCGATGGCCATAGGGTGAATAGGCGATGGGTTGGGGCGGATTCGCACTTAGTGTATGCAGCACCGAACGCTGCTGGTCGGTGGCCAGCAATGTGGTGTTTACCATCTCTGCGCCATGCTGTTGTTGCGCCAGAAGCTGGTCGTCGTGCTGAAAAATAGAGTGCCGCACCAGGCCCTGAATCTCCGTAGCCAGACGGCTTTTGCAATAAAAGCGTTGAGACTCGACATCCATCAGCGGCGAAGTGCCGACGAGTCGGTCCAGTGGGTCGTAGTGGTAGCGGCAGAGTACGACTTCGCGGCTGGAAGGCATGGGACGAACTCCTGTGGGTCCTTGAGGCAGGATGTTCAGATTCGTCGTTGGTGCAGAGGCTGTCTACTAGCAGAACTGCTAGGTTGGGGAGGGTGGTTCTGTTTTGGCGGTGTTGCAAATCAAAAGATCGCAGGCTGCGCCAGCTCCTACATTTGTGCTGCGTTGATCACACTATCGTGGGCTAATGCGGGGCGGGATTCTTCTAACACGGGGTTGCTTTGGTACAGGCCGACGGCTAATCTTCGCGGGTCGCTGCAATATCAGCGAACGGGCTTGGCGGCCCGATATTCGAAAGGCGCAACAGCGCCCCAACACGATTGCAGGCGTTTTTTTTCGTCCGCATTCTTGTGTCATGGCGGGTTGCGCAAGGACCCCTTCGGGGGTGCCGGGTGCCTTTCGTACCGGTCCGCCAACCTTGTGCAATCCGCCACCCAAATCTGCTTGGCGGCAGACGGTGGCGGTTCCCCAACGAAAGGAGCTTCACCATGATCAAAGTCACCCCCGATCCGCCTGAAACCGAAAACGTTTCCCCCTACGAATCCCTCGATTCCAGCAAACTCCATGAGGCCGCGCAGCGAGCCAACGAACACGACTACACGTCCAGACTCACTGACACCCCTCTGGTCAACATCTTCGCCGTTGTCCCTGGTCTTCACATCGAAACCCTCTTGGCCAACGCCTCCGAGACGCTCGCCAGTGTCAATGCCATGGCCAGCGATTTGGCCTTTGAGCTCGAAGGCTCGCGGCGCAGCGTGGCGCTGGCGATTCAGCAGATGATCGAGTTGAGCCAGTTGTTGGTGAATGAAGCCCTGGAACAGGTCGCTCCGGCAGGTTGACCGCGTCAGTCGAGCGCGGCCTCGGCGTATCGCGAGCAAGCCACGCTCACACAGGACACCGAGATCTAATAATGAAATGGCTACCCCCGCCGCCCCCTGTTATCGCCCACTAAGCTTTCACAGGGGGCTCATCGAAGGCTGCGCCAGCTCCTACATTTGTGCTGTGTTGATCACACTATCGTGGGCTAATGCAGATTACGTGTGTGGCGGGATTCTTCTGACAGGTTTTCGGGGTTGCGTTGAATACGGTGCGCGGCTAACCTTCGCCGGTCGCTGCAAAATCAGTGATCGGGTGTGGTAGCCCGGATACTTCATAGACCCAGAACGCCGCAGGGCGTTTTTTTGTGCTGGCTGCTTTGTGGCGGCTGTGCATGGGAGGCTTCGGCCTGCCGGGTTCCTATGACCGGTCTACCACCCCGTGTACAGTCGCCTCCTTATCTCGCGTGGTAGCGAGTTGGGCGGGACTCAATCATAGGAGTTCATCCATGTTCAAAGTCACTCCCAACCCCCCTGAAACCGAAAACGTTTCACCTTGCGAATCCCTTGATTCGACCAACCTCCACGAGGCCGCCGAACGCGCCCTCGATCACCACTTTGCCTCGCCATTGGACAAATCCAGACTTGCTGACGCGCGTCCGGTCAATATCTTCGCCGTCGTCCCCGGTCTTCACACCGAAACGCTGTTGGCCAATGCCTGCGAGACGCTCGCCAGCATCAATGCCATGGCCAGCGATTTAGCCTTTGAGCTAGAAGGCTCGCGTCGCAGCATCGCGCTGGCGATTCAGCAGATGATCGAGTTGAGCCAGTTATTGGTGAATGAAGCCCTGGAACAGGTGGCTCCTGCCGGTTGACCGCGTCATTGTTCATCGGTCTGTCATTCAACGCAGCAAACAGGACCCTTCAGGTCATGGATGCGCAGTGATCTGTCAGCATTCCGGGATAGGCTGCAAGGCGCTTTCGTGTTTAACTTCGACTCCGCGAAACGCTGAATATTTTTCACAAAAACCCTGCTTAAAAGGACTCCGTTCATGGCTCAAGTCACTCTTAAAGGCAACCCGGTTCAAGTCAACGGCCAACTGCCACAAGCCGGTTCCAAGGCCCCAGCCTTCTCTCTGGTGGCTGGCAATCTGTCCGACGTTACCCTGGCCAGCTTTGCCGGCAAGCGCAAAGTGCTGAACATTTTCCCAAGCATCGACACCCCGACTTGCGCCACTTCCGTGCGCAAGTTCAACGCCCAGGCCAACGACGTGGCCAACACCGTTGTGTTGTGCATCTCGGCTGACCTGCCGTTCGCCCAGGCACGCTTCTGCGGCGCCGAAGGTCTGGAAAACGTCCAGAACCTGTCCACCCTGCGTGGCGCCGAGTTCATCGAGAACTACGGTGTGGCCATTGCTGACGGTCCACTCAAAGGCCTGACTGCCCGTGCCGTTGTTGTCCTCGACGAAAACGACACTGTGCTGCACAGCGAACTGGTTAAAGAAATCGCTGAAGAGCCTGACTACGAAGCTGCGTTGGCCGTTTTGAAGTAACAGGTTTTACCGTTGTTAACGGCCTGGCCCTGTCCAGGCCGTTTTTATTTGCGCTTCAGTGCCTTACCCAAACATCCAGTTACGTAACCCAAGGTAAATTGCCGGTAAAGGCGCTTTGCTAAATCCCCGCCAGTGCTTATCTTTCAGTCTTCCGTAGAAGATGCTCACGCGCCCAATGGTTGATCACTCCATGCAATCCTCCGCTTCCCGTAATCCCCGTCGCTGGCTGTTCGGCCTGCTTGTCCTGTTGGTCATCGCGGGTCTGTGCTGGAAGTTCTGGCCAACTGACGTTGCTCATAAAGACGCAGCAGGGCAGAAGGCCGCCAGCGGGCATACCGGCAAGTCCGGCATGATGCGCCCGGGCTTCGGTGGGGCAGCCGGACCGGTTCCGGTACGCGTGGCGCCGGCAACACGCGGGGATTTCCCGGTGTACTACAAAGCGTTGGGCACGGTCACGGCGCTGAACACCATCAATGTGCGCAGCCGGGTGGCCGGTGAGCTGGTCAGGATCGCGTTCGATGAAGGGCAGATGGTCAAGGCCGGTGACTTACTGGCGGAGATCGACCCGCGTCCGTACCAGAATGCTTTGCTTCAGGCCGAAGGCACCTTGCTGCAGAATCAGGCGCAACTGAAAAACGCCCAGGTCGATATGGAGCGCTACCGCGGTCTGTACGCCGAAGACAGCATCGCCAAGCAGACCCTGGACACCGCCGCGGCGCTGGTGGGCCAATATCAAGGCACGGTCAAGACCAACCAGGCCGCGGTCAATGACGCCAAACTCAACCTGGAATTCACCAAGATTCGCGCACCCATCGCCGGGCGCCTGGGCTTGCGTCAACTGGACGTCGGCAACCTGGTGGCAGCCAATGACACCACGGCACTGGTGATCATTACCCAGACCCAACCGATCAGCGTGGCGTTCACCTTACCGGAAAGCAACCTGACGACAGTGCTTGAGCGTTATCGCAGCGGCGCCAAATTGCCGGTGGAAGCCTGGGACCGTGGCGACGTGAAGTTGCAGGCCACCGGTGTGTTGCAGAGTCTGGATAACCAGATTGACATCACCACAGGCACCCTGAAATTCAAGGCGCGCTACGAGAATCGCGATCAAACGCTGTTCCCCAATCAGTTCGTCAATGTGCGCTTACTGGCCGATACCCTGAAAGATGTGGTGCTGGCGCCGTCGGCGGCGATTCAGTTTGGCAATAACGGCACCTTCGTTTATGCGCTGGACGGCGACAAAAAGGTCAAGATCCACCCACTGAAGGTCGGCGCCAGCGACGGCAATGTAACGGTTATTACCGAAGGCCTGGCCCCGGGCGATCGTGTGGTCCTGGAAGGCACCGACCGCCTGAAAGAGGACAGTGAGGTGGAAGTGGTCAACGACCGCCTGGAGGCTCCGACCACGCCGACCGAGCACCAGGGCAAACCAGCAAACACCGCGGTTGAACCGGTAGTCACCGACAAGGCGAAAAAGGGCGGCGCATGAACATCTCGCGGCTGTTCATCCTCCGACCGGTAGCCACTACCCTGAGCATGCTGGCCATTATTCTGGCCGGTCTGATCGCCTATCGGCTGTTGCCGGTTTCGGCATTGCCCCAGGTCGATTACCCGACCATTCGCGTGATGACGCTCTATCCAGGCGCCAGTCCGGACGTGATGACCAGTGCGGTCACCGCGCCACTGGAGCGTCAGTTCGGGCAAATGCCCGGCCTGACCCAGATGGCCTCGACCAGCTCTGGCGGCGCTTCGGTGCTGACCTTGCGTTTCAATCTGGACATCAATATGGATGTCGCCGAGCAGCAGGTGCAGGCGGCGATCAACGCCGCCACCAACCTGTTGCCCAAGGACTTGCCGGCGCCGCCGGTGTACAACAAGGTCAACCCGGCGGACACCCCGGTGCTGACCCTGGCCATCACCTCCAAGACCATGCTGTTGCCCAAGCTCAATGATTTGGTCGATACCCGCATGGCACAGAAGATCGCCCAGATCAGCGGCGTCGGCATGGTCAGCATCGCCGGTGGTCAGCGTCAGGCGGTACGGATCAAGGTCAACCCCGAAGCCCTGGCGGCCAATGGCTTGAATCTTTCAGACGTGCGCACCCTGATCGCTGCCTCCAACGTCAACCAGCCCAAGGGCAACTTCGACGGTCCGACCCGGGTGTCGATGCTCGATGCCAACGACCAGCTGACCTCACCCAAGGACTACGCCGAACTGATCCTCGCCTATAAAAACGGCGCGCCGCTGCGCCTGAAGGACGTGGCGCAGATCGTCGACGGTGCCGAAAACGAACGTCTGGCTGCCTGGGCCAATGAAAACCAGGCCGTATTGCTGAACATCCAGCGTCAACCGGGCGCAAACGTGATCGAAGTGGTTGACCGGATCAAGGCGTTGCTGCCGAGCATCACCGATAACCTGCCGGCCGGCCTCGATGTGACCGTGCTGACCGACCGCACCCAGACCATCCGCGCCTCGGTCGCCGACGTGCAACATGAGCTGCTGATCGCTATTGCCCTGGTCGTGATGGTGACCTTCCTGTTTTTGCGCCGTGCCAGCGCGACCATCATTCCGTCGGTGGCCGTGCCGCTGTCGCTGATCGGTACTTTTGGCGTGATGTACCTGGCAGGCTTCTCGGTCAACAACCTGACGTTGATGGCACTGACCATCGCCACCGGCTTTGTGGTGGATGACGCGATCGTCATGCTGGAAAACATTTCGCGCTTCATCGAGGAGGGCGACAGCCCCATGATGGCGGCACTCAAGGGCGCCAAGCAGATCGGCTTCACCCTGATCTCGCTGACCCTGTCGCTGATCGCGGTACTGATTCCACTGCTGTTCATGGCCGACGTGGTC
>JAPLSD010000483.1 GCA_026398835.1 Pseudomonas sp. | reverse complement strand
GCAGGGCGCCGACTCACCACTGGTGCAGTGACCATTGGGCAAACCGGGAGATGTGATGAACGCTGTGATGCAGGATGGTTTTGGGCGGCAGATCGATTATTTGCGGATGTCGGTGACCGATCGGTGTGATTTTCGCTGTGTGTATTGCATGGCGGAAAACATGACCTTTCTGCCACGTCAGCAGGTCCTGACGCTTGAAGAATTACAGCGGTTGGCGACGCTGTTCGTCGGCCTGGGGGTGCGCAAAATCCGCCTGACCGGCGGCGAGCCGCTCATTCGTCCCGGTATTGTCGGCCTGTGCCGCAACATTGCCGCCTTGCCCGGTTTGCGCGAACTGGTGATGACCAGCAACGGCTCGCAACTGGGCCGTCTGGCCCGGCCGTTGGCCGAGGCCGGGGTCAAGCGGATGAACGTCAGCCTCGATAGCCTGGACGGGCAGAAGTTTCGCGCCATCACCCGTAACGGCGATCTCGATCAGGTGCTCAACGGCATCGAAGCGGCGCGCGGTGCGGGCTTCGAGCGGATCAAACTCAATTGCGTGGTAATGAAAGGGCGCAATTTCGATGAAGTCCTGGGGTTAGTGCAGTACGCCATCGAGCAACAGATCGATATCAGCTTTATCGAAGAAATGCCCTTGGGTGACGTTGGGCGTTCGCGGGGCGAGTCGTTCTGTTCCAGCGACGAGGTGCGGGCGCTGATAGCCAGTCGTCATCGGTTGCTCGACAGTACCGAAAACAGCGGCGGACCTGCGCGTTATGTGCGTCTGGAACGCCATCCCGATACCCGGATCGGTTTTATTTCACCTAATAGCCACAACTTTTGCGGCAGTTGCAACCGGGTGCGGATGACCGTCGAAGGGCGGCTGTTGCTCTGTCTGGGTCAGGACGATGCCCTTGATTTGCGCGGTCTGCTGCGCCGCTATCCGCTGGATGACCAACCGGTGATCAACGCAGTGCACCAGGCCTTGCGCGGCAAGCCGTTGCGCCATGATTTCAACCCGGAAGGGGAGGTGCAGATTTTACGTTTTATGAGTATGAGTGGTGGTTGAGCCGGATGCGGTTTGTAAAACAAAGGAAAACTAATGTGGGAGCGGGCTTGCTCGCGATAGCGGTCTATCAGTCAACATTGATGTTGAATGTGATGGCCTCTTCGCGAGCAAGCCCGTTCCCACATTAGATCCTCGCTGGCCATAGTGTTCTTTATCCACTCTGTCTTCAGGCGGTTTTTTTTGCCGGTGAATCTTGACGTCGATCAAGTGCAGAACCGCCCTTTGTCCGTAGTCTTTACTGCATGTTGTGTTTTTGAAGTTTAAAACATCTATATGTAGTGTCTGGAGGCCGAATGCAGAGCACGCTGATCACAGTAGGGTGTAACCGCTTGCACAAACGCGATGGCAGTCTGGTCGCCTTCGATGCCGACAAGATCCGTCAGGCATTGATCGCCGCTGGCAAGGCCACCGGGGAGTACACCGAGCCCGAGGCTGAGGGGTTGCTCGAAGCGGTACTGGCCCGTCTGGAAGGACAGGCGCGATTGCATGTCGAGCAGATCCAGGATCGGGTCGAACGGGTCCTGATGGACGCCGGTTTTTTCTTCGCCATGCGCGCTTACATCGTCTACCGCGAACAGCACGGGCGTTTGCGCCGTGACCGCCGGACCATGGTCGAGGTGGCGACTTCGATGAACGAGTACCTGGGCCGTGAAGACTGGCGCGTCCAGGCCAACGCCAATCAGGGCTACTCCCTGGGCGGGCTGGTGCTGAATGTGTCGGGCAAGGTCACCGCCAACTATTGGCTGGACGAGGTGTACAGCGAGGCGATCGGTCAGGCTCACCGCGAGGCGGATTTGCATGTGCATGACCTGGACATGCTCGCTGGTTATTGTGCTGGCTGGTCGCTGCGCACCCTGTTGCACGAAGGTCTGAATGGCGTGCCCGGGCGCGTCGAAGCCGGTCCGCCGAAACACTTGAGCAGTGCCCTGGGGCAAATGGTGAATTTCCTCGGCACCCTGCAAAACGAATGGGCCGGTGCCCAGGCGTTCAGTTCGTTCGATACCTACCTGGCGCCCTATGTGCGCCAGGACAAGCTGAGCTATCAGGACGTGCGTCAGGCGATCCAGGAGTTCATTTACAACCTCAATGTGCCTTCGCGCTGGGGTACTCAGACGCCCTTTACCAACCTGACCTTCGACTGGGTTTGCCCGCAGGATTTGCGTGAGCAGATACCCATCATTGGCGGTGAGGAAATGCCGTTTGCCTATGGCGATCTACAGGTCGAAATGGACCTGCTCAACCGCGCCTATATCGAGGTGATGCAGGCCGGTGATGCGAAAGGGCGGGTGTTCACCTTTCCGATACCGACTTACAACATCACTCACGACTTTGCGTGGGACAGTGAAAACGCCGATCGCCTGTTCGAGATGACCGCGCGCTACGGGCTGCCGTACTTCCAGAACTTCCTCAATTCGGATCTGCAGCCCAATCAAGTGCGCTCGATGTGCTGTCGCCTGCAGCTGGATGTCCGCGAGTTGCTCAAGCGCGGCGGCGGTTTATTTGGCTCGGCGGAGCAGACCGGCTCGTTGGGGGTGGTCACCATCAACTGTGCGCGTCTGGGCTATGTGTTCAAGGGCGACACCAGCGGTTTGCTGCAACGTCTGGACACCCTGATGGAACTGGCGATGGAGAGCCTGGAGGTCAAACGCAAGGTGATTCAGCATCACATGGACGCCGGTTTGTACCCCTACACCAAGCGTTACCTGGGCACTTTGCGCAACCACTTTTCCACCATCGGCCTCAACGGCCTGCATGAAATGCTGCGCAATTTCACCGGCGACGAGCAGGGCATGCACACCGAGCAGGGCCGGCAGTTTGCCCTGAATCTACTGGACCATGTGCGCGCCACCTTGCTGCGTTTTCAGGAGGAGACTGGCCACCTCTACAACCTCGAAGCCACTCCGGCCGAGGGCACTACCTACCGTTTCGCCAAGGAAGACCGCAAGCGTTATCCCGACATTCTTCAGGCCGGTAGCCTCGAGGCGCCGTATTACACCAATTCTTCGCAATTGCCAGTGGGCTTCACCGACGATCCCTTCGAGGCGTTGGAGCTTCAGGATGAACTGCAATGCAAATACACCGGCGGCACGGTGCTGCATCTGTACATGGCCGAACGGATTTCCTCGACCGAGGCCTGCAAGCAACTGGTGCGCAAGGCGCTGGGACGTTTCCGTCTGCCGTACCTGACCGTGACCCCGACCTTCTCCATCTGCCCGGTGCACGGCTACCTCGATGGCGAGCATGAGTTCTGCCCCAAATGCGACGAGGCACTGCTGCTGCATGAGCAAAAGCTCGGCACCGTTCATTGATTTCGATTCACTCAACCGCAAGGAATTTCACCATGAATGCATTGCAAACATTGCCCCAGGCTCAACGTCAACGCTGCGAAGTCTGGACTCGGGTGATGGGCTATCACCGTCCAGTATCGGCGTTCAATCCGGGCAAGCAGTCCGAGCACCGTGAACGGCTCCACTTCACTGAAAGCGCGGCGCTGGCCGGGCGCCAATGAGTCGAACGCTTCGGGTCGGGGGCATGGTGCCCCTGACCACTCTCGACTATCCGGGACAGTTGGCCTGCGTGTTGTTTTGCCAGGGGTGCGCCTGGCGCTGCCGTTATTGCCATAACCCGCAATTGATCCCGCCTCGCGGCAGCGAAAAAGTGGATTGGTGTCGGGTGCTGGCGTTTCTGCAGCGTCGGCAGGACTTGCTCGATGCCGTGGTGTTCAGCGGCGGTGAGCCGACCTTGCAGGACGGTTTGCTTGGCGCTATGGACGAAGTGCGGGAGATGGGTTTTCGCATTGGTTTGCACAGCGCCGGGATCAAACCGGCGGCCTTTGCCAAGGCTGTTACGGGGGCCGATTGGGTCGGTTTCGACATCAAGGCCTTGCCTGAGGATTGCCAAACCATCACGCGGGTCGGGGGCAGTGGTGCCGCTAACTGGCGCAGTCTGGAGCATCTGCTGGCCAGTGGTGTTGACTATGAGTGTCGCACCACGGTGCATTGGCATTTGTTTGACCCGGCGCGGTTGTTGATTCTGGCGCGGCGTTTGAGTGCTCAAGGGGTCAAGCGTTTTGCGGTGCAGTTGGTCAGGACGGCGCGGATGCTGGATCCGCATTTGTCGAGTGTTTCGGCGCAGGTTGAGCAGGCGGAGTTGTGGGCGGCGATGCGGGAGTTGTTTCCGGAGTTTGTGTTGCGTGGGTGATTAGGAGTCTGTGTACACGATCCACTGTGGGAGCAGCCGGTCGACGCTCGATTGCTCGCGATGGCGGCCTGATAGCCGGCCTGTCTCTAGCTGGTGTATATATCCGTTTCTGCGGTAACGGCGACTTAGGGTTCCGCCCTTACGGCGCCTCACTTTTCCAGACGACGAAAAGTAAGCAAATGTATGGTCAGCCCATCTTCTGCCACCCAGCTCCGATGAGCGGTAAATCGAGCTTGCGCTAATGTATCCGGGCTCAGTGTGAGCACGGATAGCGCTCGGCCCTTGATGAGT
>JAPLSD010000102.1 GCA_026398835.1 Pseudomonas sp. | reverse complement strand
ATCAATGCCTGAACGGCGGTCCAAAGATCCATCAATCCCCCATGAAGCAATGCCTCCAGGCACGCCTCGTTAATATTTTTTAAAGCGTCAACTGCACTAACGCAGCTGAATTTCTGCGCGCATAAGATCCATAAAAAACCGTAAAAACTCCGTGAAAAGTCAGGCCGAATTCAGGTTTTCCCATGCGCGGCCGAAATCCTATCAGACATACCCGATTAACGCTGTCGCGTTAGTAGACTTGGGTCGGATTGGCTAACACCCAGTACCGTGCCTGAATGCCGACAGATATTTAATGACAATAAAAAGAATCTGGAGTGAAGGATGATGGTGAGCATCGCCAAGGCCAGCAGTTGAACGACCTGCTCAAGCAGTTTCGGGTCTGATCTAACTGGACGACTCTCACGTTGCTGCCCATTGCGGGCAGCACGCTCGGGTTTCCCACGCCTGAGCCAGACCGACGAGCGCATCGGACGCGGGCAGCATCTTGCGTCCGCGAACCAGATCGGCGGCCCGCTCGGCAAGCATGATGGTCGGAGCGTTGAGATTACCGTTCGGCTCGCTCGGAAACACCGACGAGTCGATCACCCGTAACCCTTCGATCCCCCGTACACGCAATTGCGAGTCAACCACCGCCATGTCGTCCTCACCCATGCGGCACGAGCCGCAGGGATGGTAGGTGCTCTCCAGGTTTTCGCGGACGAACGCATCGATCTCCTCGTCGGTGTTCACCAGCGGTCCGGGGGCAATCTCTGCACCACGAAAGCGATCCATCGCCGGCTGACCGATGATTTCCCGGGTCAGACGCACGCAACGTCGGAACCCCTCGCGATCCTCTTCACGTTGCAGGTAGTTGAAGAGAATTTCGGGATGCTCATACGGATCTGCCGAGCGAATCCGCACATGGCCTCGGCTTTTGGGTTTGTTCGGCCCGGTGAGTACCATGAAGCCGTGCCCCTTGATCGGCTTATTGCCGTCGTAACGCATGGCAGCGGGCAGGAAGTGAAACTGGATATCGGGCCAGCGCAGTCCCTGTTCAGACCGAATGAAGCCCCCCGCCTCGAAGTGATTAGTCGCACCTAGCCCGTCCTTGCACAGCAACCAGCGCAGGCCAATCAACAATTTGCTCAGCGGGTCCATTTTGCTGTTGAGCGTCACCGGCTCCTTGCAGCCGAACTGGATATAAATCTCGGAGTGATCCTGCAGGTTTTCACCGACGCCAGGAAGGTGATGCTTGACTTCCACGCCGGCTTTCTTGAGCACCTCGGCCGGCCCGATCCCGGAGCGTTGCAGCAAATGAGGCGCACCGATCGGTCCAGCGCAGATCAATACTTCCCGCTTGCAATGGACCGTATGAGTCTGGCCATCGCGATCGTAGATAATCCCCACCGCGCGCTTGCCGTCGAGGATGATCTGACGGGTCATCGCCTTGGTGACCACGGTCAGATTGGCTCGCTGCATGGCGGGTCGCAGATAGGCGTTGGCGGTGGAACAGCGCACGCCGTTTTTCACCGTCATGTGCATGGCGCCGAAACCTTCCTGCATAAAACCATTGCAATCGTCAGTCTTGATGTAGCCCGCCTCGGCTCCCGCATCGACCCACGCCCCATATAGCGGGTTTTTCATGTGATTGCCGCTGGTGGTGTGCAAGGGCCCGGAGCCGCCCCGGTATTCGTCACCACCGGCCTCGCAGCTCTCGGCGCGTTTGAAATACGGCAGGCAATTACGATAGCCCCAACCGATTGCACCAAGGGACTCCCACTCGTCAAAGTCCAGTGCATGACCGCGAATGTACACCAGGCCATTGATGGACGAGGAACCACCCAACACCTTACCCCGCGGACAGTGAATTCGCCGTCCGTTGAGGTACGGTTCCGGCTCGGTCTCGTAGCGCCAGTTGTACTTCGTGGTGTTCATCGGAATCGAAAAAGCACTCGGCATCTGGATCACCACGCTGCGATCGCTGCCACCGTATTCCAGGACCAGCACGCTGGTGTCGGGATCTTCAGTCAAACGGTTGGCCAGCACGCACCCGGCAGAGCCTGCGCCGATGATGATGTAGTCGAATTGTTGGGTCGCCATGGTTATCTCCCAAGAGTCTTTTCGCTGAGCAGCGGCGCAGGACGTGAAGCCTTCTTGTCCCCGGTGGTGTAATGCGGGCAGGTCTTCTCAATGCTCTGGATCACTGCTTCTTCGTGTTTCAAGTCAATCGACCGACTGAGCCAGTAGTACGCCAGCCCCGACACGATCAACCCTACAAGCCAGGCGACGTCGATGTTGCCGAGTGCTTTGGCGAGCGGGCCGACATAGACTTCCTTCTGCGCCACGCCGTCGAAGATGTAGAAGAACGGGATCATCGCGACGAAGCCAATCGCATACGAGGCGATACCGCGCAGGCCCCAGCTGCCATAGAGGGTGTTGTGCGGCGTGAAAAAGTGCGGGATGGCGTAGCGGCCCCTGCGGACGAAGAAGTAGTCCGTCAGGTTGACCGCGGTCCAGGGCACCAGGAAGTACAACATCACCACCAGGTAGATCCCCAGCACCGACAGGCCTGTGTCCGAACCTTGAATACTCAGTGCCACGCCCAGCTGTAGCAGGATCACGAAACCAATGGCGAGGATGCGTGCCTTGCGTGTCGGTTCGATGTGTTTGATCGAGTCGACACAGGTCAGCGTGGTCAGCTTCGCGCTGTAGATGTTCATGGCGATGACCGGCAGGAACGCCAGGATTGTCACGACCACCACGGCGGTGCCAACGATTGGCGACACCGTATTGCCCACTTGCCCCAACGCAACCAGCACGTCAGTTGCATGCAGATGATCGGCCAACCAGCCACCCACGGAGATCATCCAGGCACCGGACAGTGAGGCGCCGAGAAAGACCACCGCGATCAACTTGCCGCTTGGGGTGTTCTTCGGCAGGTAGCGCGAATAGTCGGAAACATAAGGCGCGTAGGCGATGTTGTAACTCGCGGCGGCGGCGAATTGGGTGATAAAGCCTGTCCAGTTGAAGCCTAACGGTGCCGGGGCAACCTCGCCGGCAGCGAGCAGCGGCATCGGCGCATCGGGCACCCAGTGCATCAGCACCGCCAACGTCACCAGACCATAGAGGGGAAGCGACAGGTACAGCGCCCACTTGAAGCTGCGGTGCATCCAGTCGTGCCCAAGAATCGCCAGTACCGTCGCCGGCACCGTCACCGCTAGCGCCACCACTATCGGGTTGAAACCAAAGAGTGTTTTCAGCCCCTGCATCATCAACACCAGGTTGACGATGTTGAAACCGGCGAAGACAAACAGCGTCGCCAGCAGGACCAGAATCACTCCGCGATAACCGAACTGTGCCCGCGACTGGATCATCTGCGGCAGCCCCAAGTGAGGGCCCTGGGAGCCGTGGAATGCCATGAACAGCGTGCCGAACATGATGCCCAGTGTGCCGGCCAGGGTGGTCCATAAGGCGCTCAAGCCGACACTGGGGCCGACGAAGCCGATGGTCATCGTAAAGAAAGTAAAGTTGCCAAGGAACCAGAACGGCCCCTGGCTCGCCAGTTTGTCGGTGCGTTCGCTTTCCGGGATGAAGTCGATCGAGTGCCCTTCGACGGCCAACTTGTCGTCGCGGGCAGACGCTGTGACGGTGAGATCAGGATTAATGTGCATGACGTACTCTTATAATTATTGAAAATCATGACGAGATAACTGCAATCTTTCGGGTGAACGACGCCCGTTCCCGCCTTCAGCGGCGCGTCATGCGTCAGGCGTGAATACGCGTGAACCGATGATCAGGGCAGGGTTATCCAGACCGCCTTGGTCTCCAGCAAGTAATCGAGTTGCTCAGCCCCCAGGTCCTTGCCGAACCCGGACTGTTTGTAACCACCGAACGGCATCGAAGGGTCGATAGTGCTGTGGGCATTGACGTAGACCGTGCCCGCCCGCAGCCGTGGAATCAGGCTGTGTACGCGGCCCAGGTCGTTGGAGTAAAGCGCGGCGGCCAGCCCATAAGGCGAGTCGTTGGCCAGCTCCAGGGCCTCCTCTTCAT
>JAPLSD010000601.1 GCA_026398835.1 Pseudomonas sp. | reverse complement strand
TCGTTTCAAGACCGAAGTTGCGTGTTCGAGCTTTTGGATTAACCGGCGATCTTTATTGCAAGCTCAGCGACGTGTTTGCCTTGGAAACGCGCAATATCCAATTCATTCTGTGACGGTTGCCGGCTTCCGTCGGCTCCTGCCAGGGTGGTCGCACCATAGGGGGTACCACCGGTGATCTCGTTCATATTGGTCAATCCTGAACAGGTGTAAGGCACACCCACGATCACCATGCCCTGATGCAGTAGCGTGGAGTGGAACGACGTAATGGTGGTTTCCTGGCCACCGTGCTGGGTGCCGGTCGAAGCGAAAACGCTGCCGATCTTCCCAACGAGAGCGCCTTTCATCCACAGTCCGCCGGTCTGGTCGAGGAACGTGCGCATCTGTCCGGCCATATTGCCAAAGCGCGTCGGAGTGCCAAAGATGATGGCGTCGTAATTGGCCAATTCGTCAGGCACTGCCACGGGTGCCTTCTGGTCGAGCTTCACACCGTAGGCTGCAGCTTGCTCGGCCGGGATGGTTTCAGCGACACGCTTGATCGTCACGTCAATGCCGGGCACTGATCGTGCACCATCAGCGACTGCCTCAGCCATCGTTTCGATGTGACCGTACATTGAATAATAGAGCACAAGTACTTTAGCCATGATTCCTCCTGGCTTGGGAGCCATTCGATGGATTTGAAGAATCTTCAATTGCACCTCAAGCATGCAAATTAACACTAGCATCAGCTATGGCCTGACAGCACATTCTCCTGCAAATGCCTGACGATCTGCTCAACGAACGCGCTGACCGCGCGCGGCACTTGTCGGCGGCTGGGGTAGACGATGTACAAGCCGTTGCTGAATCGCCCATGGTCGGGCAACACCTGAATCATCCGCCCGGTGTGCAGGCTCTCGCGCAAGATCGCCATTGGCAACAGGCAAATGCCCAGGCCGGCGAGGGATGCTTTCAATTGTGCCTGCGCGGTGTTGGCACAGAACCGGCCTGTCACCTCGACGTGTACAGGCCCTTGAGGTCCGTCGAGATGCCAGGGCGCATGCGGTGCCTGGCTGGACGGTCGAATACACTGGTGCATCGACAGCGCCTGCAGCGTATCCGGCGTACCGTGAGCCTGCAAATAAGCGGGGCTGGCTGCCAACACCTGTCGGCCTGTGCCGACTCTGCGCGCGACCAGGCTCGAGTCCGGAAGATCGCCGCCGCGAAACGCCACATCTATCCCCTCGTCGATCAGGTCTACTCGCTTGTCACTCAGGACAAAGTCCAGCTGGACGCCGGGGTAGTGTTCAAGGAACTCGGCGACCCAGGCCATCAGATAAACGTCAAAAAAATCGGCAGGAACCGCCACCCGCACCGTGCCGGTAGGCTCCTGGCTTTCCCCTGCCAGTTGGCGAGCCGCCTCTATCAGGTCATTGACCTGGGACGCACTGCGATCGTGCAAGGAGCGTCCCGCTTCGGTCAGCATCAGTTTGCGTGTCGAACGCTGCAATAAACGCACCCCCAAATGTTCTTCCAGCTGCCGTACATGGCGGCTCAGGGTGTTGGGCGGCATGCCCATGCGCCGTGCTGCACCCGCAAAACTGCCGGCCTGCACCACCTGAACAAACATCGAGACTTCATTGAGATCCAGCACAGCATTACTTCCATAAATGGACGGGTCTAAGTAAATTATACCTACTACTCAACTAATAAGCGGTTGGTTACGCTGGGCTCAATGTCGTAAACCCATTCAGGAAAGACACTCCATGACACTTCCAACAACGACTTTGAACCGCATCGTCTGGGCCGTTCGTATCTTTGTGGCCTTCTCGAAAACGACGAGGGCATGACCATGAATCCTTCCACCGCTCCCCAAAACGATGTCTCGCGCAGCATCAGCCTGCGCACCCGCGGTCATGGCCATGGCCCCATTGTCCGGCTCATGAGCCCCTCGGATCTGGGCCAGTTGCTCAAACCGTTTGTGTTTCTCGACCTGATCGATGCCGATACGTCGCTCATTGGCAGCATGCCGCTGCATCCCCATTCGGGGATCGCGACCATTACCGTGATCACAGAAGGCAACCTTCGCTTTGACGATCCGGACTCAGGTTCTGGATTCATTGGCTACGGTGGGGTCGAGTGGATGCGCGCGGGAGCGGGTGTCTGGCATGGTAAGGAAATGTCTGCCGGCACCTCGGCGCGGATCCAGGGGTTTCAGCTGTGGATCGCGCTGCCCGCTGAGCTGGAAAACGCACCGGTCGACAGCCAGTACCTGGAAGCACAGGCCATCCCACAGGCGGGGCCAGCACGCGTGATCGTCGGCGACTATCAGGGCATCCGCAGCCCCGTACGCGCGCCCTCTGGCCTGAACTATCTATTGGTGACACTGCCCGCGGGCCAGAGTTGGGAGTATCAGCCACCGTCCGGGCACGAGGTGCTTTGGCTCAGTGCCAGTCGGGGAACCCTTCAT
>JAPLSD010000808.1 GCA_026398835.1 Pseudomonas sp. | reverse complement strand
AGTGATCGTCATCGGCGGCGGTCATGCCGGTACCGAGGCTGCACTTGCGTCAGCACGCATGGGGGCAAAAACCCTGCTGCTTACGCATAACGTGGAAACCCTCGGGCAAATGAGCTGCAACCCCGCGATTGGTGGGATTGGCAAGAGCCATCTGGTCAAAGAAATCGATGCCCTTGGCGGCGCGATGGCCATGGCTACCGATAAAGGTGGTATTCAATTTCGCGTGTTGAACAGCCGCAAAGGCCCAGCCGTACGCGCTACTCGTGCTCAAGCCGACCGGGTTTTATACAAAGCGGCTGTCCGCGAGATTCTCGAGAACCAGCCCAACCTGTGGATATTTCAACAAGCCTGCGATGATCTGATCGTTGAACAGGATCAAGTCCGCGGCGTTGTGACTCAGATGGGCCTGCGAATTCTTGCCGATTCGGTGGTGTTGACCACCGGGACCTTCCTGGGTGGACTTATCCACATCGGGATGCAGAATTATTCTGGCGGTCGTGCGGGTGATCCACCCTCGATTGCTCTGGCACAGCGTCTGCGTGAGTTGCCTTTACGGGTGGGTCGCCTGAAAACCGGTACCCCACCGCGTATTGATGGTCGTTCTGTGGATTTCTCGGTAATGACCGAGCAACCGGGCGATACGCCGATTCCGGTGATGTCGTTCCTTGGCTCCAAGGAACAGCACCCACCTCAGGTCAGTTGCTGGATTACCCACACCAATGCCCGAACCCACGAAATCATTGCCGCGAACCTCGATCGTTCGCCGATGTATTCCGGGGTGATCGAAGGCATCGGCCCGCGTTACTGCCCTTCGATCGAAGACAAGATCCATCGCTTTGCCGACAAGGAAAGCCATCAGGTCTTCATCGAACCGGAAGGCCTGACTACTCACGAGCTGTACCCGAACGGGATATCCACATCCTTGCCGTTCGATGTGCAAATCCAGATTGTGCAGTCGATTCGCGGGATGGAAAACGCACACATCGTTCGTCCTGGCTATGCCATCGAATACGATTACTTCGATCCGCGTGATCTGAAATACAGCCTGGAAACCAAGGTGATTGGCGGCTTGTTCTTTGCCGGACAAATCAACGGCACCACCGGCTACGAAGAAGCCGGAGCCCAGGGTTTGCTGGCCGGAGCCAACGCCGCATTGCGTGCGCAAGGCAAAGAGAGCTGGTGTCCGCGTCGGGATGAGGCGTACATCGGGGTATTGGTCGACGACCTGATTACCCTAGGTACCCAAGAACCGTACCGGATGTTCACTTCCCGTGCCGAATACCGTCTGATCCTGCGTGAAGACAACGCCGACCTGCGTTTGACCGAAAAAGGTCGCGAGTTGGGTCTGGTGGATGACACCCGTTGGGCCGCTTTCTGCAAAAAACGCGAAAGCATTGAGCTGGAAGAACAGCGTCTGAAAAGCACCTGGGTTCGCCCGGGCACCGAGCAGGGCGACGCGATTGCTGAAAAATTCGGCACGCCACTGACTCACGAATACAACCTGTTGAACCTGCTGACCCGTCCGGAAATCGACTACGCTGGTTTGATTGCGATCACTGGCGACGGTGCCGAAGATCCGCAAGTCGCCGAACAAGTCGAGATCAAGACCAAGTACGCCGGCTACATTGATCGTCAGCAGGACGAGATTGCTCGTCTGCGTGCCAGTGAAGACACCAAATTGCCTGTGGATATCGATTACACGAACATCTCCGGACTCTCGAAAGAGATTCAGAGCAAGCTCGGTGCGACCCGTCCAGAAACCCTGGGCCAGGCGTCACGTATCCCCGGCGTCACCCCGGCAGCGATTTCCCTGTTGATGATTCATTTGAAAAAACGCGGCGCGGGCCGTCAGTTGGAGCAAAGCGCTTGAGTTCGTTGGTCACCTCGCAACACGCAGAAGAGTTATCCACAGGTGCTCGCCAGCTCGGTGTCACTCTGACGGAAAGCCAGCATGCGCAATTGCTGGCTTATCTGGCCCTGTTGATAAAATGGAACAAGGCTTACAACCTCACGGCAGTGCGCGATCCGGACGAAATGGTCTCGCGGCATCTGCTCGATAGTCTGAGTGTCATGTCCTTCATCGAGAACGGACGTTGGCTGGATGTTGGCAGTGGCGGTGGCATGCCGGGTATTCCTTTGGCGATCCTGTTTCCCGACTCGCAAGTGACGGTTCTGGACAGCAATGGCAAGAAAACCCGCTTCCTGACCCAGGTCAAACTCGAACTCAAACTGGACAACCTGCAAGTTATCCACAGTCGCGTCGAATCCTTCCAGCCTGAGCAGCCATTCAACGGGATCGTGTCCCGGGCATTCAGCAGCATGGAGAATTTCAGCAACTGGACCCGCCACCTTGGCGACCGCGATACCCGTTGGCTGGCAATGAAGGGCGTTCATCCTGCTGATGAGCTGGTAGCATTGCCGGCAGACTTCCACCTCGATAGCGAACACGCCTTGGCCGTACCCGGTTGCCAAGGCCAACGCCATCTGCTGATACTGCGCCGCACGGCATGATTGGGAACACAAGCAAGAATGGCTAAGGTATTCGCGATAGCGAACCAAAAGGGTGGTGTGGGCAAGACCACCACCTGTATCAACCTCGCAGCATCGCTGGTCGCTACCAAGCGCCGGGTGCTGTTGATCGATCTTGATCCACAGGGCAACGCCACCATGGGTAGCGGTGTGGATAAACACGGCCTGGAAAATTCGGTCTACGATCTGTTGATCGGCGAATGCGATCTGGCCCAGGCCATGCATTTTTCCGAGCACGGTGGTTACCAACTGCTGCCGGCGAACCGAGATCTGACGGCGGCTGAAGTCGTTCTGCTGGAAATGCAGATGAAAGAAAGCCGTCTACGCAGCGCTTTGGCGCCGATCCGCGAAAATTACGATTACATTTTGATCGACTGCCCGCCGTCGCTGTCGATGCTCACGCTCAACGCGTTGGTTGCGGCAGATGGTGTAATTATCCCCATGCAGTGCGAGTACTTTGCACTCGAAGGTCTGAGCGATCTTGTGGATAACATCAAGCGCATCGCCGAACTGCTGAACCCGAACCCAGCTGTATGACACCGTGATTCCGCGCAACATCCGTCTGGCCGAAGCACCGAGTTATGGCATGCCGGCCCTGGCGTATGACAAACAATCCCGTGGCGCGATTGCCTATCTGGCCCTGGCGGGCGAGCTGGTTCGCCGTCAACGTCGCAACTCTCGCACCGCCGCTGCTCAGGCAACTTAAGGAATCCCCATGGCCGTCAAGAAACGAGGTCTCGGACGTGGACTGGATGCACTGCTGAGTGGTCCTACTGTCATCTCACTGGAAGAGTTGGCGGTGCAGGCTGATCAGCGTGAGCTTCAGCACCTGCCGCTGGACCTGATTCAACGTGGCAAGTACCAGCCGCGTCGGGACATGGACCCTCAGGCGCTGGAAGAACTGGCTCAGTCGATCAAGGCCCAGGGCGTGATGCAGCCGATTGTGGTTCGTCCCATCGGTGGTGGTCGCTTTGAAATCATTGCTGGCGAACGCCGCTGGCGTGCCAGCCAGCAAGCTGGCCAGGAGACCATCCCGGCGATGGTCCGCGATGTGCCGGATGAAACCGCCATCGCCATGGCGCTGATTGAGAACATCCAGCGAGAAGACCTTAACCCTATCGAGGAAGCGGTCGCCCTGCAGCGCTTGCAGCAGGAATTCCAGCTGACTCAGCAACAAGTGGCCGAGGCGGTGGGTAAGTCTCGCGTGACCGTGGCCAACTTGCTGCGCCTGATCGCTTTGCCTGAAGTGATCAAGACCATGCTGTCCCACGGCGACCTGGAAATGGGTCATGCTCGTGCATTGCTCGGTTTGCCAGAAAATCAACAGGTTGAAGGGGCGCGACACGTTGTCGCACGGGGGCTGACTGTACGCCAGACTGAAGCACTGGTTCGCCAGTGGTTGAGTGGTAAGCAAGAGCCTGCTGAACCCGTCAAACCAGACCCGGATATCGCCCGCCTGGAACAGCGTCTGGCCGAGCGCCTGGGCTCTGCGGTGCAGATCCGCCACGGTAAGAAGGGTAAAGGGCAGTTGGTCATTGGCTATAACTCGCTCGACGAGTTGCAAGGCGTTCTCGCACACATCCGCTGAAACACTTCCATATGTAGCAGTAGTTAGAAATCACTACCTGGCAGTTGAATAGGGGCAGAACCGCCCCTATACTCTGCGCGCATTTTGTCGGCACAAATTATGCCAAGTTATTGAGTTCTGGCAGCCGATCATTGGGGAGCAATAACGATGGCGATCATTGGGGAGCAATAACGATGGAAAGCCGCGCGCCAAACCGCTTGCCGTTCCATCGCCTGGCAGTTTTTCCTGTGTTACTGGCTCAATTTATCGTATTGGTACTGGCCGCTTTGGCGCTCTGGTACTGGCATGGAGTCGTAGCCGGATATTCAGGACTCTGCGGAGGACTGATAGCCTTGCTGCCCAATGCGTATTTCGCTCACAGGGCATTTCGGTTTTCCGGCGCCCGGGCAGCTCAAGCTATCGTCCGGTCTTTTTATGCCGGCGAGGCGGGCAAACTGATTTTGACGGCAGTGCTGTTTGCACTGACGTTTGCAGGTGTGAAGCCATTGGCGCCGCTAGCTGTATTTGGCGTCTTCGTGCTGACCCAACTGGTCAGCTGGTTCGCACCCCTGCTTATGAAAACAAGACTTTCGAGACCTTAGGGCGTTTGAGGCAACCATGGCAGCAGAAACCGCTTCGGGCTATATCCAGCACCACTTGCAGAACTTGACCTTCGGTCAATTACCCACTGGCGGCTGGGGCTTTGCCCACACCGCAGCAGAAGCCAAAGCAATGGGCTTCTGGGCATTCCACGTCGATACTCTCGGCTGGTCTGTGGCTTTGGGTCTGATTTTCGTCCTGATTTTCCGCATGGCGGCGAAGAAGGCGACTTCCGGTCAGCCAGGTGCTTTGCAAAACTTCGTTGAAGTTCTGATCGAGTTCGTCGACGGCAGTGTGAAAGACACCTTTCACGGCCGTAATCCGTTGATCGCGCCATTGGCCCTGACGATTTTTGTCTGGGTATTCCTGATGAACGCTATCGACCTGGTACCGGTCGACTGGATTCCTAAACTGGCTGCAATGATTTCCGGTGACCACCATCTGGTCTTCCGCGCTGTTGCGACCACTGACCCGAACGCGACGCTGGGCATGTCCCTGTCGGTGTTTGCGTTGATCATTTTCTACAGCATCAAGGTCAAAGGTATCGGCGGTTTCATCGGCGAACTGACCCTGCACCCGTTCGGCAGCAAGAACATTTTCCTTCAGGCCCTGCTGATTCCGGTGAACTTCCTGCTTGAATTCGTGACGCTGGTTGCCAAACCAATCTCTCTGGCACTGCGTCTGTTCGGCAACATGTACGCTGGCGAGCTGGTGTTCATCCTGATCGCTGTCATGTTCGGCAGCGGCCTGCTCTGGCTCAGCGGCCTGGGCGTGGTGCTGCAATGGGCGTGGGCTGTATTCCACATCCTGATCATCACCCTGCAAGCGTTTATCTTCATGATGCTGAGCATCGTCTATCTGTCGATGGCGCACGAAGAGAACCATTAAGACCCGCATGGCGTGTCTGATGACCCTCTCGCTGACGTGAGAGGGTGCCCGTTAGGGCTGATGTATCAAACGATTTTGTTTTACCGCTTTAATCTAAAAAACCTAAACCATACGACGTAAAAGTCGGGAGGAAAGATGGAAACTGTAGTTGGTCTAACCGCTATCGCTGTTGCACTGTTGATCGGCCTGGGCGCACTGGGTACCGCAATTGGTTTCGGCCTGTTGGGCGGCAAGTTCCTGGAAGGCGCAGCGCGTCAGCCAGAAATGGTTCCAATGCTGCAAGTTAAAATGTTCATCGTTGCCGGTCTGCTCGACGCCGTAACCATGATCGGCGTTGGTATCGCTCTGTTCTTCACCTTCGCGAACCCCTTCGTTGGTCAACTTGCACACTAATCACTCGGTTTTTCGAGTTGATTTGTGTGATGGACAACGAACGAGCGAGGTGTTGGCGTGAACATTAATGCAACCCTGATTGGCCAGTCCGTTGCGTTCTTCATTTTTGTACTGTTTTGCATGAAGTTCGTGTGGCCTCCGGTCATCGCGGCTTTGCACGAACGTCAGAAGAAGATCGCGGATGGACTGGACGCTGCCAGCCGAGCAGCTCGCGACCTGGAGTTGGCCCAAGAGAAAGCGGGTCATCAACTGCGCGATGCGAAAGCTCAGGCAGCTGAAATCATTGAGCAAGCCAAGAAGCGCGGCTCTCAGATCGTCGACGAAGCCCGAGATCAGGCTCGCGTCGAAGCTGAACGTGTGAAGGCTCAGGCTCAGGCCGAGATCGAACAGGAACTGAACGGCGTCAAAGACGCGCTGCGCGCCCAACTGGGTAGCCTGGCAGTCAACGGCGCAGAGAAGATCCTGGGCGCCACAATCGATCAAAACGCGCACGCGGAGCTGGTTAATAAACTGGCTGCTGAAATTTAAGCGAGGGCGATCATGGCAGAACTGACCACGTTGGCCCGACCTTACGCTAAGGCAGCCTTCGAGCACGCCCAGGCCCACCAGCAACTGGCCTCTTGGTCAGCCATGCTCGGCCTGGCTGCAGCAGTGTCGCAAGACGACACTATGCAGCGCGTGCTCAAGGCCCCGCGTCTGACGAGCGCAAATAAGGCCACCACGTTTATCGACGTGTGTGGCGACAAGTTCGATGCCAAGGCACAGAATTTCATTCACGTCGTTGCCGAAAACGACCGTCTCCCGCTTCTGCCGGAGATCGCCGCTCTGTTTGACCTGTACAAGGCCGAACAAGAGAAATCGGTAGACGTGGACGTAACCAGTGCTTTCGCATTGAACCAAGAACAGCAAGACAAACTCGCCAAGGTTCTCAGTGCACGGCTCGGCCGGGAAGTGCGCCTGCACGCGTCGGAGGATGCCAGCCTTATTGGTGGCGTCGTAATCCGCGCCGGCGACCTGGTTATCGATGGCTCGATTCGCGGCAAACTCGCGAACCTTGCCGAAGCATTGAAATCTTGAGTTTGAAGGGGCAGCAGAGCAATGCAGCAACTCAATCCTTCCGAAATAAGTGAAATTATCAAGGGCCGCATCGACAAGCTCGATGTGACCTCCCAAGCCCGTAACGAAGGCACTGTCGTCAGCGTATCTGACGGCATCGTGCGGATTCACGGTCTGGCCGACGTCATGTACGGCGAGATGATCGAGTTTCCGGGCGGCGTCTTCGGTATGGCCCTCAACCTGGAGCAAGACTCTGTAGGCGCCGTTGTATTGGGCTCTTACCAGACTCTGGCTGAAGGCATGAGCGCCAAGTGCACTGGCCGCATCCTCGAAGTTCCGGTTGGTAAGGAACTGCTGGGTCGCGTAGTCGACGCACTGGGTAACCCAGTTGACGGCAAAGGTCCGCTGAACAACACCGAGACCGATGCGGTCGAGAAAGTTGCTCCAGGCGTGATCTGGCGTAAGTCGGTAGACCAGCCTGTACAGACTGGCTACAAGGCTGTCGATGCCATGATCCCTGTCGGCCGTGGCCAGCGTGAGCTGATCATCGGTGACCGTCAGATCGGTAAAACCGCTCTGGCGATCGACGCGATCATCAATCAGAAAAACAGCGGCATCTTCTGCGTCTACGTAGCAATCGGTCAGAAACAATCGACCATCGCCAACGTTGTTCGCAAGCTGGAAGAGAACGGCGCGCTGGCTAACACCATCGTCGTGGCTGCGAGCGCTTCGGAATCTGCAGCACTGCAATTCCTGGCACCGTACTCCGGTTGCACCATGGGTGAATTCTTCCGCGACCGCGGTGAAGACGCGCTGATCGTTTATGACGATCTGTCCAAGCAAGCAGTGGCTTACCGCCAGATTTCCCTGCTGCTGCGCCGTCCACCAGGCCGTGAAGCTTACCCAGGCGACGTGTTCTATCTCCACTCCCGTCTGCTGGAGCGCGCATCTCGCGTTTCGGAAGAATACGTAGAGAAGTTCACCAACGGCGCAGTGACCGGCAAAACCGGTTCCCTGACCGCACTGCCGATCATCGAAACTCAGGCTGGCGACGTTTCCGCGTTCGTTCCGACCAACGTGATTTCCATCACCGACGGTCAGATCTTCCTGGAATCGGCCATGTTCAACTCCGGGATCCGTCCTGCTGTGAACGCCGGTGTTTCGGTATCCCGTGTGGGTGGTGCCGCTCAGACCAAGATCATCAAGAAGCTCTCCGGTGGTATCCGTACCGCTCTGGCTCAGTACCGTGAACTGGCGGCATTCGCCCAGTTTGCTTCTGACCTGGACGAAGCGACCCGTAAGCAACTTGAGCATGGTCAGCGCGTTACCGAGCTGATGAAGCAGAAGCAATACGCACCAATGTCGATCGCTGACATGGCGCTGTCGCTGTATGCCGCTGAGCGTGGGTTCCTGACTGACGTTGAAATCGCCAAGATCGGCAGCTTCGAACAAGCGCTGATTGCTTTCTTCAACCGCGATCACGCCGATTTGATGGCGAAGATCAACGTGAAGGGTGACTTCAATGACGAAATCGACGCTGGCATGAAAGCCGGTATCGAGAAGTTCAAGGCCACCCAAACCTGGTAAGCCGCAGCGGGAGCCGCAAGGCTCCCGCTTGCTAACCTGATAGGTGTTACATGGCAGGCGCAAAAGAGATTCGCAGTAAGATTGCGAGCATCAAAAGCACGCAAAAGATTACCAGCGCCATGGAAAAAGTGGCGGTCAGTAAAATGCGCAAGGCACAAATGCGCATGGCTGCTAGCCGTCCTTACGCGGAGCGCATCCGCCAGGTTATTGGTCATTTGGCCAACGCTAACCCGGAATATCGCCACCCATTCATGATCGACCGTGAAATCAAGCGTGTTGGTTATGTTGTAGTGAGCAGTGACCGTGGTCTGTGTGGTGGCTTGAACACCAACCTGTTCAAGGCCCTGGTCAAGGACATGGCTAAAAACCGTGAAAACGGCGTCGAGATCGATCTGTGTGTAGTGGGTAGCAAGGGTGCGGCTTTCTTCCGCAACTTCGGCGGTAACGTCGTAGCAGCTATCAGCCACCTGGGTGAAGAGCCGTCGATCAATGATCTGATTGGCAGCGTCAAGGTGATGCTGGATGCCTACCTGGATGGCCGTATCGACCGTCTGAGCGTTGTGTCCAACAAGTTCATCAACACCATGACGCAACAGCCTACCGTGGAGCAGTTGATTCCACTGGTGGCAACCCCGGATCAAGGCCTCAAGCACCACTGGGACTATCTCTACGAACCGGACGCCAAAGAGCTGCTTGACGGCTTGATGGTCCGCTATGTGGAGTCGCAGGTGTACCAGGCGGTGGTCGAGAACAACGCGGCTGAACAGGCTGCGCGGATGATCGCAATGAAGAACGCTACCGACAACGCCGGTGATTTGATCAGCGATTTGCAGCTGATCTACAACAAGGCGCGTCAGGCTGCGATCACCCAAGAGATCTCGGAAATCGTCGGCGGCGCTGCCGCGGTTTAACGGTTCAAATATTCAGAGGATCCAGCTATGAGTAGCGGACGTATCGTTCAAATCATCGGCGCCGTTATCGACGTGGAATTTCCACGCGACAGCGTACCGAGCATCTACAACGCGCTGGAAGTACAAAGCGCGGCCGGGACTACTCTCGAAGTTCAGCAACAGCTGGGCGACGGCGTGGTTCGTACTATTGCTATGGGTTCCACCGAGGGCTTGAAGCGCGGTCTGGAAGTCAAAGACTCCGGCGCAGCCATCTCCGTACCGGTCGGTAAAGCGACCCTGGGCCGGATCATGGACGTACTGGGCAACCCGATCGACGAAGCTGGCCCGATCGACACCGAAGAGCGCTGGGGCATTCACCGTCCTGCGCCAACCTTCGCTGAACAAGCTGGCGGCAACGACCTGTTGGAAACCGGCATCAAGGTTATCGACCTGGTTTGCCCGTTCGCCAAGGGTGGTAAAGTTGGTCTGTTCGGTGGTGCCGGTGTAGGCAAAACCGTAAACATGATGGAACTGATCCGTAACATCGCCATCGAGCACAGCGGTTATTCCGTGTTCGCCGGTGTGGGTGAGCGTACCCGTGAGGGTAACGACTTCTACCACGAGATGAAGGACTCCAACGTTCTGGACAAAGTGGCACTGGTTTACGGTCAGATGAACGAGCCGCCGGGTAACCGTCTGCGCGTAGCACTGACTGGCCTGACCATGGCCGAGAAGTTCCGTGACGAAGGTAACGACGTACTGTTGTTCGTTGACAACATCTACCGTTACACCCTCGCCGGTACTGAAGTTTCCGCACTGCTGGGCCGTATGCCTTCTGCAGTAGGTTACCAGCCGACTCTGGCTGAAGAGATGGGTACTCTGCAAGAGCGCATCACTTCAACCAAAAACGGTTCGATCACCTCGATCCAGGCGGTATACGTACCTGCGGATGACTTGACTGACCCGTCGCCTGCGACCACCTTCGCCCACTTGGACGCCACCGTCGTACTGTCCCGTGACATCGCCTCCCTGGGTATCTACCCAGCGGTCGATCCACTGGACTCGACTTCGCGCCAGCTGGACCCGATGGTTATCGGCCAGGAACACTACGACACCGCTCGCGGCGTACAGTATGTGTTGCAGCGCTACAAAGAACTGAAGGACATCATTGCGATCCTGGGTATGGACGAGCTGTCGGAAGCCGACAAGCAGTTGGTAAACCGTGCTCGTAAGATCCAGCGCTTCTTGTCGCAACCGTTCTTCGTGGCTGAAGTCTTCACCGGTGCTTCGGGTAAATACGTTTCCCTGAAAGACACCATTGCTGGCTTCAAAGGCATCCTCAACGGTGACTACGACCACCTGCCAGAACAAGCGTTCTACATGGTCGGCAGCATCGAAGAAGCGATCGAGAAAGCCAAAAAACTGTAATCCAGGCGCCTGGCAACGGGCGCTAATCAGGTTGAGGCAAGCAGATGGCTATGACAGTCCATTGCGATATCGTCAGCGCGGAAGGAGAAATCTTCTCCGGTCTGGTCGAGATGGTGGTCGCACACGGCAGCCTGGGTGATCTTGGTATCGCTCTAGGTCACGCTCCGCTGATTACTGAACTCAAGCCAGGCCCGATCCGCTTGATCAAGCAGGGTGGGGAAACCGAGGTGTTTTACATCTCCGGTGGTTACCTCGAGGTTCAGCCGAACATGGTCAAGGTTCTTGCCGACACCGTGCAACGTGCTGCCGACCTGGACGAAGCCTCCGCTCAGGAAGCCGTCAAGGCTGCTGAGAAGGCCTTGCATGAAAGAGGCGCCGAGTTCGACTACGGTTCCGCTGCCGCACGTCTGGCCGAGGCTGCAGCTCAGCTGCGCACCGTCCAGCAGATCCGCAAGAAGTTCGGCGGCTAAGCCGCAAGCTTTTTTGTGTGATTGATTAAAAAGGGTAGCCTCGGCTACCCTTTTTCTTTTTCCGCAATTCACTTTTTGGTCGCAACCGCTGACCACCCAGGATTGGTAGCCAGTCATGTCTCTTGAAATCGTTATCCTCGCTGCAGGTCAAGGCACTCGCATGCGTTCGGCGCTGCCGAAAGTTCTTCACCCGGTCGCGGGCAACTCCATGCTCGGTCATGTTATCCACAGCGCCCGGCAACTTGATCCACAGCGCATTCACGTGGTGATTGGTCATGGGGCCGAAGTGGTGCGTGAACGTCTGGCTGCAGACGATCTGAATTTCGTATTGCAGGACAAGCAACTCGGCACGGGTCACGCCGTGGCTCAGGCATTGCCGTTTCTGACCGCTGACAACGTGCTGATCCTTTACGGAGATGTACCACTGATTGAAGTTGAAACACTCCAGCGTCTGCTAAAGAAAGTCAGCCCTGAACAACTCGGTCTGTTGACCGTAACCCTGGCCGACCCTACCGGTTATGGCCGGATCGTCCGCGATGCTGACGGTAAAGTCGCTGCCATCGTCGAACACAAGGATGCCTCTGACGCCGAGAAGGCCATCTGTGAAGGTAACACCGGGATTCTTGCGGTGCCTGGCGCACGTTTGGCCGATTGGCTGGGCCGTTTGTCGAATAACAACGTCCAGGGCGAGTACTACCTGACGGATGTAATCGAGATGGCAGTCAAGGACGGTCTGGTCGTCGCCACCGAGCAACCCCATGACGCCATGGAAGTTCAGGGCGCCAATGACCGCAAGCAGCTCGCTGAGCTGGAACGTCACTACCAATTGCGTGAAGGCCGCCGCTTGATGGCGCAGGGCGTGACCTTGCGTGACCCGGCGCGCTTTGATGTGCGTGGTGAGGTCAGTGTCGGCCGCGATGTGCTGATCGACATCAACGTGATCCTCGAAGGCCGGGTGATTATTGAAGACGACGTGGTCATCGGCCCGAACTGCGTGATCAAGGACAGCACCCTGCGCAAAGGTGTGGTGATCAAGGCCAACAGTCATATCGAAGGTGCAGTCTTGGGCGAGGGCAGTGATGCCGGTCCGTTTGCCCGTCTGCGTCCGGGGACTGTGCTGGAAGCCCGCGCCCATGTGGGTAACTTTGTCGAACTGAAGAATGCCCATCTTGGTGAAGGCGCGAAGGCTGGTCATCTGACCTATCTGGGCGATGCCGAGGTTGGCGCGCGCACCAATATTGGTGCTGGCACCATCACGTGCAACTACGATGGCGCCAACAAGTTCAAGACGGTACTGGGCGAGGACGTGTTCATCGGCTCCAACAACTCGTTGGTGGCGCCTGTGGATATCTTG
>JAPLSD010000435.1 GCA_026398835.1 Pseudomonas sp. | reverse complement strand
TTGATCGAACGTCTGGATCGGCTGTTCCAGGGTAAACCGGAACAGCCCAAGGCCGAACCCGCTTGGGAACAGGGAGTATTGCTATGAGTCGTTCCTTTGCCGATTTGCTGCCCACCCCATTGGCCGCTGAAAGCCTGGCGGATCTGGCACCGCTGAGTCGAGCCGAAGATCTGCTGCTGTTGCTTGGGCGCTGGGTCGAACGCGGTTGGCTGAGGGCGTTGGACAAAGCATTTGTCGCTTTCCTTCACGAACTGGAACCCCACGGCGATCCACTGGTGTTGTTGGCGGCGACGTTGACCAGTCACCAACTGGGTCACGGCCACGTCTGTCTGGATGTGTTTGAAACCCTCAAGGAGCCGGACTTCGCCCTGTCGTTGCCGCCAGAAGGGGATGTACAGACCGGCTCCATGCTGTTGCCTTCGCAACTGCTCGAAGCGCTGGACGGCGCGCACTGGTGCAAGGTGCTGGCGTCCAGCCGGTTGGTGGCGTTGGCAGTCGATCGCTCTGACGAAGCACAGCAGCGGCCGTTGGTGTTATCCGGCAAGCGTCTGTACTTGCGGCGTTACTGGGCTTACGAACGGCGCATTGATACCGCGCTGCGCCAACGCCTCGCGGTCCACGAAGCAACGCCTGATGATCTGCCAGAGCGCTTGAGTGGTTTGTTCGGTGCGACCAAGAGCGGAGCGTCGATCGATTGGCAGAAACTCGCCTGCGCTCTGGCGACTCGCGGTGCTTTCAGCATCGTCACCGGCGGGCCCGGTACCGGCAAGACCACTACCGTCGTACGCCTGCTGGCGCTGTTGCAGGCGCCGGCCGTGGAGTCCGGGAAACCGCTGAGAATCCGTCTCGCCGCACCTACCGGCAAGGCTGCCGCACGACTGACCGAATCCATCAGCCAACAGGTTCGAACGCTGGAGGTCGCTGACAGTGTGCGGGACAAGATCCCGTCTGAAGTCACCACCGTGCACCGCTTGCTGGGCAGCCGACCCGGCACCCGGCATTTCCGTCACCACGCGGGTAATCGTTTGCCACTGGATGTACTGGTGGTCGACGAAGCCTCGATGATCGACCTGGAGATGATGGCCAATCTGCTCGATGCCTTGCCGGCGCATGCCCGTCTGGTGTTGCTCGGCGACAAGGATCAGCTGGCCTCGGTGGAGGCTGGCGCGGTACTCGGTGATTTGTGCCGCGATGCCGAGGCTGGTTGGTACAGCCCGCAGACTCGCGACTGGCTGGAGACCGTCAGCGGTGAACATTTGGGTGCCAGCGGATTGCAGGAGGACACCGAGGGCGTTCACCCGTTGGCTCAGCAAGTGGTGATGTTGCGCCACTCGCGGCGCTTCGGTGAGGGTAGCGGTATTGGCCAGTTGGCGCGTTGGGTCAATCAGCAGCAGGCCGAGGAGGCGCGCAAACTGCTGGCCATTCGCACTCATGCTGATTTGTTCTCGCTGGCGCTCAAGGGTGAGCAGGATCGCGCGCTGGAGCGGCTATTGCTTGAAGGGCATGGCGAAGGTCCACAGGGTTATCGGCATTACTTGAGCCTTCTGCGCAACCAACGACCTGCAGTCGACACCGCGCTCGAGGATCCGCGCTGGACCGAATGGGCGCGCGAGGTGTTGCACGCCTTCGATGCTTTCCAGTTGTTATGTGCGGTGCGCAAGGGCCCTTGGGGCGTTGATGGTTTGAATCTGCGCATCACCAGCGCGTTGCTCAAGGCCAGGCTGATCGACAGCGATCAGCAATGGTACGAAGGTCGCCCGGTGCTGATGACCCGCAACGATTACGGCCTCGGCTTGATGAATGGTGACATTGGCATTGCACTGAAACTGCCGGAGCATGACGGCTCGCAGGCCCGCCAGGTGCTGCGCGTGGCGTTCCCGCGTAACGATGGTCAGGGCGGCGTGCGCTTTGTGTTACCCAGCCGGCTTAATGACGTGGAAACCGTGTACGCCATGACCGTGCACAAATCCCAGGGTTCTGAATTCGCCCACACCGCGTTGATCCTTCCGGATGCCTTGAATCCGGTGCTGACCAAGGAGCTGATCTACACCGGGATTACCCGGGCCAAGGACTGGTTCAGTCTGATTGAGCCAAGGCCAGGTGTGTTCGAAGAGGCCGTGCGGCGCAAGGTGAAACGCTTGAGCGGGTTGATGCTGGAGTTGGGGTGATCGGGTGCAGTGACGGTGGTGAGAGAATTTGACCTCTCACCACACAGTCGTGGCCAGCTCCCACGTCTACTACTCAGCCGCCAGCAGCATTTCGGGCTGGGAGCTCAGGCCCATGAAGCGTCGGACCCGTTCCCCGGCCCGCTCTTTGCGTATGGCGTAGGGGCTTGCATCCAGCTGAATATGCCCGTTTTCCATGAAAATAACCCGATCAGAAATCGACATCGCGAAGTCCATCTCGTGGGTCACGATCAGCATGGTCATACCTTCTTTTGCCAAATCGCGAATCACGTTCAATACGTCGCCCACCAGCTCCGGATCGAGGGCCGAAGTCGGCTCGTCGAACAGCATGATCTTCGGCTCCATGGCCAATGCTCGGGCAATCGCTACGCGTTGCTGCTGACCGCCGGAAAGCTGATGCGGGTATTTGTGTGCGTGGGCCAGCAGCCCGACCTTATCCAACAGTGCATAGGCACGTTGTTCGCTCAAGAGCTTGGCACTGCCGTGGTAACGCGGCGCCAGGGTGATGTTGTCGAGAATGCAGCGATGGGGAAACAGGTTGAAGTTCTGGAAAACCATCCCTATATGCCGCACGCCACTGCGAAGCCGGGCGCTGTTGGGGGTGTCGTCGTGGCGGATGAAGCTTTCGCCGAACAGCTTGATCTCACCTTGATCAATACTTTCCAGGCCGTTGATGGTGCGTATCAACGAAGTTTTACCTGAGCCTGACGGGCCGATGATCGAGATTACCTGACCACTGCCGACCGTCAGGTCAATGCCCTTGAGCACCTCGTGATTGCCGTAGCGCTTGTGGATTTTTTCCAATTGCAGAACCGGTGCCGCACCGTGCCTGGATGGGAGGTCAGTGGTGGCGGTCAGCGGTTGGATTTGTGCCTTGAGTCGGGCCACGGCAGTTTCGTCGAGGGTCTGTGGTTTACGTTGGTTCAGATCCAGATAGCGTTCCAGTCGGTGCAAGAACCAGCCGAACACGCTCACGATAAACACGTAATACACCGCTACCGCGCCGAGGGTTTCCATCACCAGGAAGTTTTGCGCGTACAGGCGCTGGCCGACGGTGAGCAGTTCGGTCAGTGAGATCACCGAGATCAGCGACGTCAGTTTCACCACGGTGATGTATTCGTTGATCAACGTGGGCAGGGAAATGCGGAAGGCTTGAGGTATCACGATCAAACGCTGCAAGCCCAGGAAGCTGATACCCAGAGCACGCCCGGCCTCTTTCTGACCCTTGGCTACCGAGATAAGGCCGCCGCGATGAATCTCTGCCATATACGCCGCTTCGGTTATCACCAGCGCGAACAACCCGGAGTAGAACGGGTTGGACAGTACCGAGCCGGTCATCGGAAATAGCTGCGGCAGGTTGTAGACGAAGACCACCAGCACCAGCAGCGGGATGCTGCGAAAGAACCAGATGTAAACCGCCGACGGTAATTTAAGCCAGGGCGACGCAGACAACTTGGCCGAGGCCAGGAGAAAACCCAGCAACATGCCGATGAACCAGGCCAGCGAACTGAGCTCGATCACGGTGACACAGGCTTGCCAGAAGGCAGAGTCTGCGAACAGGGAGAAAAAATACGTCCAATCGAATTGCATAAGTACCTCGAGCCGCATTGAAATCTTCGCGGGTAAGCCGCTCCACATAGGGAGCGGTGCTTTTGTAGGCGCGTGCTGAGCCGCGAAGGGGCGTAGCCTTAGTTGGACGCTTCTTCCAGGTTGTACTTCTTCAGAATAGCTGCGTAGTCACCGCTTTTTTTGGCTTCATCAAACGCTTTCAGCAGCGCCTGATAGGTCTCGTCGTTGCCTTTCTTGACGAAGATGCCGAGGGTTTGCGGATAGACCAGATGCTCGCTGGTGATCACTACTCGGCCATTGGTGTGCTCGGCGATCATCTTCGCCGCGCCGGCGATTTCCATCTGGGCCTGGATGTTTTTCGACAGCAGGGCCTGGGTCACTTCCGGTGCTGACGGGAACTCGCTGACAGTGATGGCGCCCTTGTTGTTCGGCACGCAATATTCGGTGGAGAGTTTCTTCAATTGAGCGACCCAGGTGGTGCCTTGTTCCAGCCCGACTTTCAGGCCGCAGAGGTCCTCAGGGGTTTGCGCTTTCAGACCGCTGTCTTTTGGAGCCATGATTGCCGCGCCAGTCACGGCGTAGCCAATGGTCATGGCTTGAGTCTGACGCTCGGGCGTGATGTACATGCCGGAGATGATCGCGTCATAGTGCCCGGAATTCAGGCCGGAAATCAGATTGGGGAACTTGGTATCGACAAACTCTGCCTTGGCTTGCATCTGCTTGGCCAGGGCCTGAGCCAGTTCCGGATCGGAGCCGACAATATTCTTCTGGCTGTCATAGGATTCAAACGGCGGGTAGGTGATTTCCATGCCAATCTTCAGCTGGCCCGGTGTGGCGGTGGCGGCAAAGCTGGCAGTGGCGCAGAGCAGGCCGGCGGCAAGCAGGGTCAGGCGCGATGCGGTGTTGTTAGTGAACATGTTCAGAGACTCCAATGTAGGGACGTAGTGGCCGACGACAGGGTTTCAGGAAGGCTGCGCCTGGTTTTTCAAATGTCCGAAGCTCGATGGCTTACGGGCCTTTTCTGGAAGCTGGATTTCGCCAGCTTCGACCCGCTTGCGCAGGTATTGGTAAGTCTGCAAAGCCTGGCCATACATGTGTTCACCGATGGCGATTTGTTCATATTCATGCCCGGCCTTGGCAAAACTCGGCAGTGGTTTGATCTGGGTATGGAAGTCGCAGGCATAGAACAACGGGAACGAGTAGCGCTCTTCGCTCACTGCGCGCACACGGTGAGCGGTCGCCACGAAAGCGCCCGCGGTCATGACTTCGAGCATGTCGCCGATGTTCACCACGAAAGCGTCTGGAATGGGCGGTGCATCGATCCATTGGCCGAGGTTGTTCATCACCTCCAATCCCGGTTTGTCGGCCAGCAAAATGGTGAAGCACTCATAGTCGGTGTGCGCACCAATACCGGGTGCTTCCTGGACGGTGTCATCGAAGGGGTAGTGGATCAGCCGCAACTTTGATGGCGGTCGGGTGACCATGCTGTCGAAATAGTCTTCCTCCAGGCCCAATGCCAGGGCGAAGCCACCGAACAGCCGTCGACCGAGATCGAAAATCGCCGCGTAGTAGGCCTGTACCGCTTCCTTGAAACCGGGTAGCGACGGCCATTCATTCGGCCCGAGCAGAGGGGTGTTGGCCAGCACCAGCGGGTCGTCTGCCGGGACTTCGAAGCCAATATCGAAGGCTTCCTTGTGATCCGGTTTGCCCTTGGCGTAAACCTCTTCGCCTTCCGGAACAAAGCCCTTATGAGTCTTCGAGGTGCCAATGTAGTGCTGCATCTTGGTGTCTAAGGGCTGATCGAAATAGTCCTTGGCAGCCTGGCGCAAGTTGGCGATCAGCTGTGGCTCAATGCCGTGGCTGGTGATGTAGAGAAAGCCGACGTCACTGGCGGCCAACCCGAGCTGCTCCGCGACGGCCAGTCGATGTTCCCGTTCGATGCTGAACAGACCGGCAATATCCACCACCGGAATCCTGTTGAAGTTGGCTCGGGTCGCACTGTTATTGATCTTCTCAGGCATGACGCAAAAACCTCACTGGAAGGTTGAGTGGTTGAAGCGATCGAAGTGTTCGCGCTCTGTTTTGGCCATCCAGATGTTCAGCGACCACAAGTCGGCGACCGGCACATTGGTGAAGGGCAGATGATGCAAATAGCCGTCGGCGCCGAACTCTGGCGTCAGGGTGCTGACCTGATAGCCGCGAGCCTGTTGGGAGCGCCAGATGGCCTCCCAGTGCTGTTGATGGAAGGCCAGTTCCCGGGCGTATTCGGGGGCCGCGGGATGGGGAACCTGCGGGCCCTGGTCATACCCGACTCGGGCCTGGATGTGGTGCACGCGCTCGACGAAGGCACTCAGGTCATCCGCAGGGTCATTCAACAAGCGTTCGCAGGTGACGACCCAATGGCTGATATCGCTGGTGAACAGCAAATCAGGCAGCTGCCGGATCAGCTCAAGGGTCAGCCAGGGGTTGAACAGTGAGCGCGAGCGGTGGGTTTCAAAGCTGCAGACTTGCCCATGCTTGCGTGCAAGCGTCATGGCCTGGCCAAAGAACTCCACCTGCTGCGCCAGTGGCCAGCGGTCATTGCCGGCCAGAACATTGACGAAGCGTGGGTCGAGCTCGGCGGCCCAGGCGAGTTTTTTGTCCAGATCAAGGAGGTGTTCGGCGGGCGGCGCGGATTGGTCCGGCAACACGTCATAGGCGGTGAAAACCGTGCTGAT
>JAPLSD010000495.1 GCA_026398835.1 Pseudomonas sp. | reverse complement strand
GCCGTGTATCGAGCGCAATGCGATTGCAGCGGTGAAAGCCATCAACGCGGCGCAGATGGCCTTGCGTGGGGATGGTCAGCACTTTATCTCGCTGGATCGGGTGATCCGCACCATGCGTGATACCGGCGCCGACATGCACGATAAATATAAAGAGACATCGCGCGGTGGGTTGGCAGTGAGTGCTGTGGAGTGTTGAGTTAAGGACCAGTCAAAACTGCGCGGTAAGTGAACACACATTCGAATAAGCGCCACCTTTTGGCGCGTCGCTTACAGATAAGAGAAGCACCCTCAGGTCAGGGGTCGAATTCGGCCCTGACCGTTGGTCACCTGTGCTTGCGGTGACGGTTCTCAGCACTGTTCCCACAAGTGCTACCGATTTGCTCAAAGCCTCCGGGCCAGGGCACCTGCACACCACTCATTTGCCGTTAATCCTCATTCCACGCGCGGGCTGTATAGACGCATCGCGACGTCGTTTTCAGGAGTTATTGAATGCGCATTCAACTTTAGGCATGGCAATTGCTCTGTCATAACAAAGCCCGTCTCCCCAAGAGAACGATGGCCATAACAAGAGCCTCCGCCTGAGGCCATCACCCGCTTTGTGTGAGGAGATACCGCGATGACGTCGTTCAACTCTGGAGCTCAACCCCAGAACCGTGCGCCTCAATCCATCGGCTTTTTGCTGCTGGACAATTTCACGCTTATTTCTTTGGCCTCCGCAGTAGAACCCCTGCGCATGGCCAACCAATTGTCCGGCCGCGAGCTGTATCGCTGGACGACCCTCACCGCCGACGGCGGCCAGGTCTGGGCCAGCGATGGTCTGCAGATCACTCCTGACGCCTCGATGCACAAAGCACCTGTGATGGACACCATCATCGTTTGCGGCGGTGTTGGCATTCAACGCACTGTAACCCGTGAACACGTGTCGTGGCTGCAAAGCCAGGCGCGTCAGTCCCGTCGCCTCGGTGCGGTCTGCACCGGCAGCTGGGCCCTGGCTTGCGCTGGCCTGCTGGACGGCTTTGATTGCAGCGTGCACTGGGAATGTCTGGCGTCGATGCAGGAAGCTTTCCCTCGCGTGGCGATGAGCACCCGTTTGTTCACCCTCGACCGCAACCGTTTCACCAGCTCCGGCGGCACCGCGCCGCTGGACATGATGCTGCACCTGATCAGCCGCGACCACGGCCGTGAGCTGTCGGCAGCGATCTCCGAGATGTTCGTCTATGAGCGCATTCGTAACGAACAGGATCACCAGCGCGTGCCGCTCAAGCACATGCTCGGCACCAACCAGCCGAAGTTGCAGGAAATCGTCGCGCTGATGGAAGCCAACCTGGAAGAGCCGATCGACCTCGACGAACTGGCGGTGTACGTCACCGTATCGCGGCGTCAGCTGGAGCGTCTGTTCCAGAAATACCTGCACTGTTCGCCATCGCGCTACTACCTGAAACTGCGCTTGATCCGTGCCCGGCAGTTGCTTAAGCAAACGCCGATGTCGATCATCGAAGTGGCCTCGGTCTGTGGCTTTGTCTCCACACCACACTTCTCCAAGTGCTACCGCGAATACTTCGGCATTCCGCCACGCGATGAGCGCGTCGGCTCCAACACCGCCCAGCAAGTGGCGATGATGCCGATTCCGCAGGCGCTGGTACTGGCCCCGTTGTCCGGGCCGCTGTCGGCGTTGAGCCAGGCACGCAATGAGTCGACGTTTGCGAGTGTGAGGCTTTAAACCGAGTCGCGTTCATCGCGAGCAAGCGAACGTCGCCCGGCCCTTCCCACACTTGATCTGCGTCAGCCCACGATGGTGTGATCAGCGCAGAACTAATGTGGGAAGGGCCGGGCGACGTTCGCTTGCTCGCGATGCGATTTATCAGGCGCTACGGCTCTGTTTGTACTGCGCCAACGCGGGCAACAATTGTTTGTCGATGGCCTGACGCACGGCCGGCAAAATCGTCGCGCTGCCGGTGTACATTTGCTCGACCATCCCTTTGAGCGCCTTGGCCCGCGCGTCGCTCAAACCACGCACTGCACACTCGCAGGCTTGTTCGGCGGTCGAACCGCTGGATACGTCGAAACCCAGGGCCCTCAACTGGCTCAGCAGGTCATCCTGGTCAATCAAATCTGCATGCATCATGACTCTTATCCTTATTCAGGGAGCGTGGTCGTGGCTCGATTCTGGTTGGCACTCGGGGGCGTCGGCAAGAGCGAATTGTCGTCATGGCCGCAATACCTATGAACAGGTCGTTTTCGGCTAACTCGCAAGGCAGATGACTGGGCACACTGAGCCTCAGCTGACGTGTCGAACGGTTTGGTCACCCTCCGCGCAAAGCTCCTCAGCAACAAA
>JAPLSD010000827.1 GCA_026398835.1 Pseudomonas sp. | reverse complement strand
GCAGCTGGTTTTCAGGCTGTGGAGTTTCCGTCTCCCTATGAGTTCGACGCCAGTCTCCTGGCCGATCACCTGGCTCAATACAATTTGCCGTTGATTCAGTTCGCCGCACCGGCTGGCGTTACCAAAGGCATCGCTGCCCTGCAAGGCAAGGAAGAAGAGTTTCGCGCTGGCTTGGTCCGGGCCGCCAATTATGCAAAGGCGCTGGCATGTTCGGATGTCCACATCATGTCTGGAGTTACGACGCAGGGTGAGGCGGCACTTATCTTCGGGGGCAACCTGGAGTATGCAGTCAAGTACTTCGAAGATCAGGGCTTGCGGCCCCTTATCGAGGTGATCAGTTCGCAGGAAGTGCCGGGCTATTTCATGTCTGACTTCAGCAAGGCGCAACAGGTGCTGGAGACCTTTCCGAGTGTCGGGCTGATTCTCGATCTTTACCATGCCCAGCTTCTGACGGGAGACGCAGCAGATGTTCTGGCCCGGTTTTATGACAGAACCGTTCATGTGCAAATTGCCGACTGCCCGGGTCGTCACGAGCCGGGAACGGGGAGCATCGACTTTGCTGCCTTGTTCGCGGCGCTGGAGCAGCGTGGCTACTCAGGATGGATCGGTTGTGAGTACCGTCCTTCCGGCTCTACCGTTGCGAGCCTCGACTGGATTAAACAGCTAAGTGCCTAGTGCTTGCGACCTGCGAACGACACTCGGGCTACACCCATCAAGCATCTGAGTGTTTAGGCTATTAGCAAGCGCGTGTCGGAATCGGAGGCGCGATCGATAGCGGCACTGATCGTTTCCTACACTTTGCCCATCTGCAAATGGGCTTGCCTGAATCTTGTTTTTTGGAGCACATGATGAGCGCTATCAGTCCTGCAGTTCTCGCTGAACTCGCCCCGGGAGGCGTGCTGCGTGCGGCGATCAATTTTGGTAATCCGGTGCTGGCGCAGAAGGGCCAGGATGGTGCCCCCCAAGGCGTATCGGTCGCCTTGGCCAACGCCCTGGCGCAGGAGTTGGGTGTACCTCTGGAGATGCGGACCTTCGACGCCGCCGGCAAGGTGTTTGCCGCGTTGGAGGAGGGGGCATGGAACATTGCGTTCCTGGCCATCGAGCCGGTACGCGAAGAGCAGATCGCCTTCAGCGAGCCTTATGTGATCATCGAGGGCACTTACCTGGTAGCGGCTGACGCGCCTTATCGTGAAGTCGCTGATCTCGATCAGCCAGGCTTGCGGCTCGCCGTCGGCAAGGGCGCCGCCTATGACCTGTTCCTGACGCGCACCTTGAAAAGCGCCCAGTTGGAACGGGCCGAGGTGGCCACGGCCGACTCCCGTTATCGGGTGCTGGAGGGTGCCTTCACCTCCATTCGCCAGGCGATGGCCGTGCCTCGCCAGCGTGAAGCGGGTGCGGCCTATGTGAGGGCTTTCGTTGAGCGCAAGAAGGCCGAAGGCTTCATCCACAGGGCACTTGCCGCGAGCGGCCAAGCGGATGTGACCGTGGCCTCGTAAAGAGGCGCGGCGCCGCTCGACCTTATCTGGCAGGAAGTGAAACGCAGTTTTGCGAGTCACTGCCATAAAACTCGTGATTCCCTGCCACGTACACGACCGGAACAGGGCATGATTTGGCCCACTCAATGGCCGCTGCCGGTCGGGAGATGTCTCCGGCGAGCACTACAACATCTGCATCCACACCGGGAAAAGGTAATGCGTTGACGGACAAGTGGATGTCGGACAGCAAGGCGATGCGCATTGATCAACTCCTACTGGTTTTAAATGGCAGCCCATTCAACTTACGCGTTGATCATCTCTTGCGACAAGCTTGGCGACTCCCTCTCGATAGCAGAATGGCGACGAGAGGGAGCAAAGTCGTCTCCTAAGAAAACGCGCGTTGAATGACCAGTCGTTGTTGTTCAACGTGCATCGTCATATTGCCTGGTGCCGTGGACGCTCACTGGTGGGGTGCTGAAAAATCTGCGCGGCGCTGCCGTGCTCGACGATCACACCGTTTTCAGTGAAGTAGACGATGTCGCTGATCTCTTCGGCGAAACGCATTTCGTGGGTCACCAGCACGCAGGTCATGCCTTCTTCAGTCAGCTCGCAAATCACTGTCAGCCCCGACGATGCCTATTTGGTGCTGCGCGGCGCGCGAACCCTGGCGCCGCGATTGGAGGTGCACGAGCGCCAAGCCCTGGAAATCGCCCATTGGCTGCAAGCGCAACCACGCGTGAAACAGGTCTTCCATCCGGGCTTGCCCGAACACCCTGGCTACGTCCTGTGGCAGCGGGATTTCAACGGCAGCAACGGTTTGCTCTCGTTCGAATTGCGCGACGCAGACGCCACGTACGTCGAGCGATTCATCGATGCACTCCAGTTGTTTGGGCTGGGCGCTTCCTGGGGCGGCTACGAAAGCCTGGTCACTGTCGCCAATACCCAGGATCGCAACAGCGCCGCAGATCGTGCATTGAACCCGGTGCTGCGGTTGCATATCGGACTAGAGGATGTCGAGGCGTTGATTGAGGATTTGACGCGCGGGTTCGCTGCTGCAACGTAAACCTGAGGTCAACTAAACCCAATCCGGGGAGGGTCTGCGGACGGCAGGTTTATCCCCCCCGCTTGCGACGGCAAAAAGCTCTAAGGTAATGACTAAAGGTTATTTTTTTAATTCCTGAATGGAATATATCGTCGGCTTCCAGGAACGGTGATTTTATCTTGAGGGATTCACGATGCGGCGTCTTACGACTTTGGCAATGGCTATGGCAATCAGCGGTTCGGCGTGGGCAGTGACTCCGCCGGATACGCTGGTGGTGGCGCGTTCGATTGACGATATCGTCAGTCTTGATCCGGCCGAGAGTTTCGAAATTACCGCGACCAACACTTTGGTCAATCTGTACCAGCGTTTGCTTGAGCCTGACCGTCACGACCCGTCCAGGCTAGTCCCGGCGTTGGCGACAGGGTGGAAGGCGGGCAGTGACGACAAAAGCCTGGTTTTCGAGTTGCGTGCCGGAGCGACTTTCGCCTCGGGTGACCCGGTACGTCCAGAGGACGTGATCTATTCGTTGAACCGCGTCGTCAAGCTGAACAAAACACCTGCGTTCATTCTTGGTGAGTTGGGCTGGACGGCGGAAAATATTGACGGTTTCCTGACCAAGGTGGATGAGCATCACGTCCGAATCGCCTGGCCGGCAGCGGTGGGTAGTGTCTTCGCCTTGAGTATCCTGTCGGCCACGCCCGTTGGTTTCATTGTTGATGCCGTGGAAGTCGAAAAACACACGCAAGGCGGCGACCTGGGCAATGGCTGGTTGAAAAATCATTCGGCAGGCTCTGGCGCTTATGCATTGCGCACCTACACACCCCATGAGGCCGTGGTCTTGCAGGCCAATCCCCATGCCGCTACAGCGCCGAAGTTGAAGACCGTGGTGATCAAAAACGTCACCGACCCGGCGACTCGTCGTCTACTGGTGGTACAGGGTGATGCTGACCTCGCGTTTGATTTGGGCGCCGACCAGTTCAGTGCCCTGGAGCAGCAAAAGGGTTTGACGGTCCAGCGATTCCCTTCGTCGATGATCTACTACCTGGGTATTAATAGCGGCAACACTCAAGTGCCCGCCTTGAAGAATCCAGCCTTCTGGGAAGCTGCACGTTGGCTGGTGGATTATCAGAGCATTTCCAAGGATTTGTTGAAGAGCCAGTACAGCGTACACCAGGCGTTTCTGCCAACGGGGCTGGCCGGTTCAGTGAGCGATACGCCGTTCAAACTGGACGTGGATAAAGCCAAATCCGTCCTGAAAAAAGCCGGTATCGCCGAAGGCACCAAGGTCGAGCTGAGTGTCTTCAACCAGCCTCCCTACACTGATATTGCCCAGGCACTGCAGGCGAGCTTCGCCAAAGCTGGCATCGACATCGCAGTGCGTCCGCTGGTGGAAAGCGAACTGTGGGCAAAAATGCGTAGCCGTGACTATCAACTGATCTTTACCTATTGGGGCATGGATTACCTGGACCCTAACTCGAACGCCAGTACCTTTACCTACAACGTGCCCAATGGACCAAAAACCCTCGCCTGGCGTACCCAATGGGATATCCCGCACCTGAGCGAAGAGACCCGCGCAGCAGCGGCTGAACGTGATCCGCAGAAACGAATCGCCTTATATGGTCAGTTGCAACAGGCCGTGCAGAAGAGCTCGCCGTTCGTGGTGGCGTTGCAAGGGCAAAATCAGGTCGCCGTCCACGATGGGGTCCAGGGCGTACTTCAGAACATCGCCGTCTCTCTGCCGTATTTCGATCAGGTGAGCAAAGCCAAGTGAGGGTAGGTGCCTCACGCAGGGTTCAGGTAGCGGGTACGGGATTGTTGACCTTGTTGGTCACGCTGATCGGCCTGCTGTTCTTCACCTTTATGTTGACCACGTTGTCGCCAGTCGATCCGGCATTACGCATTGCCGGGGATCGCGCCAGCGAATCGTCGCTGGCTCAGGTGCGCACCGAACTCGGGTTCGACCAGCCCTGGCCAGTGCGTTTCGGCCGCTACCTTAACGGCTTGGTACAGGGTGATCTGGGCATTTCCAATACCTCCAGCCAGCCGGTGCTTGAGGATCTGCAGCGTGCGTTGCCAGCCACACTGGAGCTCGCCACCCTGGCGATTGTGCTGGGGGCCGGTCTCGGCTTGTCTTTGGGCCTGCTCGCTGCTTGGCGACCGGGTGGCTGGGTCGATGCCTTGGTGCGGTTGTTCTCGCTGATCGGCTATTCGGTGCCGGTGTTCTGGCTCGGCCTGCTGATGTTGTTGCTGTTCTACGCGAAGTTGCAGTGGGCGGGCGGCCCTGGTCGCCTGGACGATTCTTTTTTGTACAGCATCGAGCTGCCCAGCGGCTGGATGCTGTGGGACACCTGGCGCTCCGGCGAGGTGGGTGCTTTGGCCAATGCTTTCGCGCACTTGATCCTGCCGGTTCTGGTGCTGGCGTTTTATGCCATGGCCGGGATTTGTCGACTCACCCGTTCCGCCTTGCTCGGCGAGATGGGCAAGGAGTATGTGGTCACCGCGCTGGCCAAAGGTGCCGGGCGCGGTCGTGTGCTGATGCGGCACGTCTTGCCGAACGTCGCGGGCACCCTGGTGATTGTGGTCGCCCTGGCCTATGCCAGCTTGCTGGAAGGTTCGATCCTCACCGAAACCGTTTTCGCCTGGCCGGGTATCGGCCGCTATCTGACCACCGCTTTGTTCGCCGGCGATGTCCCGGCGATTCTCGGTAGCACGTTGCTGATCGGCCTTTGTTTCGTGGTGGTCAATGGCGTCGCCGATGTGCTCGCCGGCATGATCGACCCGCGTACTCGGGAGTTGTTATGAATCTTTCTGTGACCTTCGACAGTGTGTCTGCGCGACGACTGTGGCGTCGCTCGCCGGCATTGACCCTGGGCGTATCACTGATCGTATTGCTGGTGTTGGTGGCAGTGTTCGCGCCTTGGTTGAGCGGTTTCAATCCGAACCTGCAGAACATTCCTCAGCGCCTGTTACCACCGTCGGCCAGTCATTGGTTGGGTACCGACGGTTTTGGCCGTGA
The DNA here is from genome assembly GCA_026398835.1 of Pseudomonas sp. Lineage (GTDB taxonomy): Bacteria > Pseudomonadota > Gammaproteobacteria > Pseudomonadales > Pseudomonadaceae > Aquipseudomonas. The sequence goes on along the minus strand of JAPLSD010000827.1, from coordinate 10,211 downwards.
TCTGTTCACACGGCTGCTCTATGGGGCGCGCCCGACCTTGCTGTTGGTGTTACTGGTATTGCTGCTGACCTTACCCATCGGTGTGTTGGTCGGTGTCACCGCCGGCTTCTATGGCGGTTGGCCCGAGCGAATCCTGATGCGGATGACCGATGTGGTCATGGCGTTCCCGCAATTGGTGCTGGCGCTGGTGTTTGTCGCCATTCTCGGCCCCGGTCTGCTCAATGGCGCGCTGGCGCTTTCGCTCACCGCCTGGCCAGCGTATGCCCGCCAGGCGCGGGCGGAGACCAGTGTCCTGCGTGACAGCGATTACCTCGCCGCCGCTCATCTGCAAGGAATACGCGGCGCGCGTCTGTTACTCGGCCACGTGTTGCCGCTGTGCCTGCCGTCGGTGATTGTGCGGGTGGCGTTGAATCTGGGCGGCATCATTCTGGCCGCTGCCGGGCTCGGTTTTCTCGGGCTTGGCGTGCAGCCGCCAACGGCCGAATGGGGCTCGATGGTCGCTGAAGGCAGCCGTGTCATCTTCGATCAATGGTGGGTCGCCGCCGCACCGGGTATTGCCATTCTGCTGGCGAGCCTGTCCTTCAATCTGCTGGGCGACGGCCTGCGCGATGTTCTGGATCCCCGCCATGGCACGTGATCATTCCCTACTTGATGTGCGCGGCCTGCGGGTGCGATTTGCAGGGCGAGACGGTGAGCCGATCGAGGTGGTCAAGGGTATCGACTTCACTGTCGGCACCGAAAAGGTTGCCTTGGTCGGTGAGTCCGGCTCGGGTAAGTCACTGACCGCACGGGCGTTGCTGGGTCTTGTTCCGCGTCCCGGCCAGGTCACTGCCGAGCATCTGCGCCTGGGGGGCAGCGAGCTGCTTGGGTTGAGCGCCAGGCAGTGGCAGGCCCTTAGAGGCACGCGGCTGTCGCTGGTGCTGCAAGATCCTAAATACTCTCTCAATCCGGTGCTCAAGGTTGGCACCCAGGTTGAGGAGGTGCTGGTGTTGCACACGCGGCTGGGGCGTTGTGAGCGCCGTGAGAAGGTGTTGGACATGCTCGAAGCTGTAGGTTTGCCGAACCCGACGGCACTCTATGACAGCTACCCCCACGAATTGTCCGGGGGCATGGGGCAGCGGGTCATGCTGGCGGCGATGCTGATCAACGATCCTCGCGTGTTGATCGCTGACGAACCCACCTCGGCGCTGGACAGCGGCCTGCGCGACCAAATGCTTGAATTGATTATGGGGTTGGTGGAGCAGCGGGGCATGGGGTTGCTACTGATCAGCCATGACCTGCCCTTGGTCGCGAAGTATTGCGACCGGGTACTGGTTATGTACCGCGGGCAGATTGTCGATCAATGCCGGGCAGCGGAGCTGGCGGCTGCCAGCCATCCTTACACGCGCACCTTGTGGAATTGCCGGCCCTCGGCACTGAGTTATGGTCACTCGTTGCCGACCCTGAACCGAAGCTTGCTTGAGGAACGGCCATGAGCCTGGTGGACATCAGCACATTGACCGTGAGTTTCAAGCGCGGGCTGAGTCATTTCACAGCACTACAGGTGGAGGACTTGCATATCGAGTCCGGCGAGTGCTTTGGCTTGATTGGTGGCTCCGGTTCCGGCAAGTCGACCCTGTTGCGGGTGCTCGCTGGACTGCACCGTGATTGGCAGGGCGGGGTACAGTTGCTCGGCCGGTCCCTTAAAGCACAACGAGCGTTCACTGGCCGCTTGCGGCGGGATGTTCAGATGGTGTTCCAGGACCCTTATGCTTCGTTGCACCCCTTGCACCGAATCCGCCGCAGCTTGCGCGAACCGCGGCAGATCAATGGGCTACCTTTCGATGAGGCCAGTTTGTTAGCGTCATTGGAGCAAGTGGGATTGCCTGGCGAGGTTCTAGAGCGTTACCCGCATCAATTGTCCGGCGGCCAGCGCCAACGTGTCGCCATTGTCCGCGCATTGCAATTGCAGCCCAAGCTGCTGTTACTTGACGAGCCAACCTCGGCGCTGGACATGACCGTCCAGGCGGAAATACTCAATCTTCTCCAGGCGCTGCGCCGCGATACCGGCATGACCATGATTCTGGTCAGCCACGACATCAACACCGTTGCACACCTATGCGACAGGGCGTTGCTGATCAAGCAGGGATGTATTGAACAACGCCTTGATCGTGCCGCATTGATTGAGCGGGCACGTACTTCAGCTTAGGAGGGGCCGCCCCGTCTTCGACGCCGCGCTGTCGCGCATAGAACACCTGTAGGAGCACGGCTTGCCGGCGATGGCGTCCTTGAGATCGCCATCGTCGGAACGCCGCTCGGACCAATCGAGCGTCGACCGGTTGCTCTTACAAAAAAGCCATATATTTCAATGATTTATTTTTAGTTCTATAAGAGTTCTTGGAGGACTTTGACATGGCACGCTCGACATTTAGCAAGAGAGAAGGGCTATCTGCCATGAATCACATGGTTCTAAAAAATATTTTTTAAATAATTTTTGGGTATTAGCATAGTGATTTTATATATTCCATAAAGGAATAAATAAATAGTTATATATTCCTTTTGTTATTGGTTTATGAGGTGCACTTTGAAGACCTGCACATCAGTGCGGACTTGCCCAACATCAGACAGGAAGCCTCATCATGACCATCAAAGCGATCAACGTCCGGAACCAGTTCAAGGGCGTCATCAAGGAAATACTGGAAGGCGAAGTGGTCTCGGAAGTTGATGTGCAAACCGCCTCCGGAATCGTCACCTCGGTGATTACCACCCGCTCAGTGCGCGATCTTGAATTGAAAGTCGGTAGCGAGGTCATTGCGTTCGTCAAATCCACCGAGGTCTCGATCGCCAAGCTTTGAAATTCAAGCCATGACGCGAATCGTAGCAGCTGCCGCCAGCTGCTACGCAGACCCTGAAAACACCACACCAAGGCCTTTCATGAAGTTGAAAAAACTCATCGTCGCCGCCAGTCTGCTGCTCGCTGCAGCGGGGGCTCATGCACAGCAAGCCATCGATATCAGTTACCAGCGTTCCTCGACGCTATGGATTCTGCTCAAGCAAAACGGCCAGCTGGAAGAGCGCCTGAAACCCTTGGGCTTCACCGTTAACTGGCATGAATTCAGCACCGGCCTGCTCAGTTCGCTGAACGCTGGCAGCGTCGATTTGCATGCCGACGTGGCCGACGCCTTCGCGCTGTTCACCCAGGCGGCCGATGCGCCGCTGACCTACTATGCGAGGGAAAATCCGTCGTCCAGCGCCCAGGCGATCATCGTCCAGGAGCATTCACCGATCCACAGCGTTGCCGATCTGAAAGGCAAGACCGTGGCGGTCTCCAAAGGCTCGGGCAGCAATTTCCTGCTGATTTCAGCGTTGAAAAAAGCCGGGCTGACCCTCGCCGATATCACACCGCGTTACCTGGAAGCACCGGATGGTGGGGCTGCGTTCGCCAATGGCAGTGTCGATGCCTGGGTCATCTGGGACCCGTTCCTGGCGACCCAGCAATTGGATCGTCACGTACGCGTGCTGGCGGATGGCAAGGACGGGGTGGCCAACTACAACCGCTTTTACCTGGCGACCACGAAGTTCGCCGAGGCGCATCCGGATGTGTTGCAAGTCACCTTCGATACCCTGCGCGAGACCGGGCAGTGGGTCAAAGCGCATCCGCAGGAGGCCGCGCAGATTCTCGGGCCGCTGTGGGGCAACATTCCGCCCGCCACCGTGGAGCTTGCGAACACCCGCCGCAGTTACGACATCGTCCCGGTCAAGATCAATGAACTGGCCGAGCAGCAACGCATCGCCGATACCTATTACACAGCGAAGCTGACGCCCAAGCCGCTGAAGGTTTCCGACATCACCGTCTGGACGCCGAAGGTCAAGTAAAAAGACCACGTCCAGTTCCTTGGAGCCTTGCCATGAGTCGTCAAATTCACCTGTCTGCCTTCTTGCTGAGCGGACCGGTCATTCACAGTCACGCGGTGTGGCGTCATCCAGAAACGCTCGGTCATTACCTCGAGCCCGAGTACTACGCGCGCGTCGCCAACGTCGTGGAGGAGGGGCTGTTCGACTTTCTGTTCTTCGCCGATCGCCTCGCGGTCGGCGACCAGATGGGCGGCTCCCGGGAATTGGCGTTGCGCTATGGCGCCCAGGACGCGACACGACTGGATCCCTTGCCGATCCTGTCGTACCTGATCGGTCAGACCCGCAAGCTAGGCTTGGGTGCGACCCGCTCCACGACCTATTACGAGCCCGCACACATCGCCCGGGAATTCGCCACCCTGGATCACCTGTCAAAGGGCCGTGCAGCGTGGAACATCGTCACCTCGATGAACGACAGCGAAGGTCGTCTGTTCGGCAAGGACAAACACCTTGAGCATGACCTGCGTTACGACCGCGCCGACGAATTCGTCGAAGTGGCCTTGAAGCTGTGGCGCAGCTGGGGGCCCGACGCGCTCAAGCTGGACCGCGAAAACGGGGTGCTGGCCGATCCGTCGAAAATCCACTCGGTGCAGCACAGTGGCGAGTGGTTCAAGGTTGAAGGGCCGCTGAATATTCCGCGCACGCCCCAAGGGCGGCCGGTGCTGATCCAGGCCGGGTCATCCGGTCGTGGACGGCGTTTCGGTGCGCGTTGGGCCGAGGCGATCTTCACCATTCATCCGCACTTGAGCGCCATGCGCGCTTTTCGCGACGACGTGCGTGCGCAGGTCGTGCAACAAGGGCGCGAGGCCGACAGCTGCAAAGTGTTGACGGCGGTCATGCCGTTCATTGGCGGCACCGAAGCCGAGGCGCGCGCCAAGCGGGATCGGCACAACGCCTTGGCGCGTCCGGAGTTGGGGTTGGTCACGCTGGCCTCACAGCTCAATGTCGACCTGTCGCCTTTTGCGCTGTCCGCGACCCTGGCCGAAATCGCCCAATCGCCACTGATCCACGCGGCGGCCGCCGAAAAGCTACTGATGCAAGGCGCGGATACCACCCTGGAGCAACTGGGGCGGATTTTCGCCAGCAGCGTTCGCGTGCCGCAACTGGTGGGCACCGGCGCACAAGTCGCCGATCAACTGGCCGAGCTGTTCCTGGGCGAAGGCTGCGACGGTTTTGTGATCTCGCCGGGTTATCTGCCGGGCTCGTTCAGCGAATTCGTCGAAAGCGTGATTCCGCACCTGCAACGCAAAGGGTTGTTCCGCCGCGCTTACGAAGGCTCGACCTTGCGTGAGCATCTGGGGCTTGCCGAGCTGAAGGACTAAGCACCTCCATTAACCAAAGGGATATTTGAATGGCTGTTTTCGATCGTTTGACCCGTCGTCACCTGCTGGGTCTGGTAAGCGTCGCCCTGGCGAGCCCGCTGCTGATGTCTTTGCCGCGCTCCAGCCGGGCTGCCGATGAACACGCCGGACACTCTGTCGATACCGGAACTGAGCCCACAGGTACTGGCGACTTCATCCGTCTGGACACACCGCGTGCGCTGAAACTGGCGGTCAATCTCAACGCGGTATGCCTGGCGCCTGTGGTCATCGCTCACGGGCAAGGCTTCTTCAAGAAGCACAACCTCGACGTTGAGCTGGTCAACTTCGGCAACTCCACCGAAGTGCTGCTCGAAGCCATCGCCACCGGCAAGGCCGATGCCGGCGTCGGCATGGCGTTGCGCTGGCTCAAGGCGCTGGAACAGGGCTTCGACGTCAAGCTCACCGCCGGCACTCACGGTGGTTGCCTGCGCTTGCTCAGTGCAGTCAACGGCAAGGTGCATAAACTCGAAGACCTCAAAGGTAAAGCCATCGGCGTCACCGACATGGCCAGCCCGGACCGCAACTTCTTCTCCATCTTGCTGAAAAAACACGGCATCGATCCGGTGCGTGATGTGGAATGGCGGCTGTATCCGGCCGACCTGCTGGGCACGGCGCTGGAGCGTGGCGAAGTCCAGGCGGTCAGCGGCAGCGATCCATTCATGTACCGTTTGATCAAGTCCGGCAAAGCCCAGGAACTGTCCACTAACCTGGTGGAGGAATACACCAACCTCAGCTGCTGCGTTGTCGGCGTCACCGGCAAATTAGTGCGTGACGAAAAACGCGTGGCGGCGGCCCTGACCCAAGCGATTCTCGAGGCCCACGATTATTCGGTCCAGCATCCCGAGGCCGTAGCCAAGGGCTTCCAGGCCTATGCGCTGAATACCTCCACCGAAGAAGTCGAGGCGATCCTGCACGACCATACCCACGGCCACCATGCTGTTGGGGCGCTGCTGACCAAAGAAATCACCACCTACGTCAGCGACCTGCAAACCGTGGAAGTCATTCGTCAGAGCACCAATGCCGGCGAGTTCGCCAAGGAGATCACTGCCGATGTCTTCAGCTGAGGCTTCAACATTGGCGGGGCCGCTGACGCAGCGGGCCTTCAAGGTCTGGCGACAAGGCGCGGTGGCGGTGGCGGCGTGGGTGGCGGTCGCGCTGATGATCAGCTACTTACCCAATGCCATTCGCGTCTGGCCGATGACCCAGGGTTTGGCGAATTTGTGTCTGGCGGTGGCGGCCTTGATTGTCTTTCTGGGCATCGTCGGTCACTGGTCGGCGAAAGTCGCCAGCCGTATTTGTGCAGCCGGCGCGTGGTTGATTGCGTTGCCGATTCTGTTGGGCATCTGTGCAGCCGGCGCGTGGTTGATTGCGTTGCCGATTCTGTTGGGCATCTGGGAGCTGCTCACCGCCAAGCTGGGCCTGCTGCCGGTGCCGTTCTTCGCACCGCCGCAAGCGCTGCTTGATGTCTATGTCGAAGACTGGCCGCGCCTGGCCGACAGCTTGCTGCATTCGGCGCTGTTGCTGGGGAGCGGCGTGGCGCTGGGCGCAGTGACCGGTTTTGTCGCGGGGGTTGCCATCGGTTGGTCGAGCAGTATCGGCTATTGGCTGCATCCGGTCCTGCGCATTCTCGGTCCGGTGCCTTCGACGGCGTTGTTGCCGCTGTGCTTCTTTCTGTTTCCCACCAGTTGGAGTGCCAGCGTGTTCCTGATCGCCCTGGCGACCTGGTTTCCGGTGACGGTGCTGACCTGGTCCGGTGTTGCCAGTGTCGATAAAGCCTATTACGACGTGGCCCGGACCTTGGGTGCGAAGCAGGGCTTTCTGATTTTCAAAGTGGCCATTCCGGCGGCGTTGCCCCATGTGTTCGTCGGTTTGTTCATGGGGCTTGGCGCCTCGTTCTCGACCCTGGTGGTAGCGGAAATGATGGGCGTCAAATCCGGCATCGGCTGGTATTTGCAATGGGCCCAGGGGTGGGCGGCCTACGCCAATATGTACGCGGCGCTGTTGATCATGGCGCTGGCCTGCTCGGGGCTGATCTCCGGGCTTTTCCTGATCCGTGATCGGTTGTTGGCCTGGCAAAAAGGAGCGATGAAATGGTAGCACTGGCACACGGATCCACAGCGCCTGCTAGCGCGGGGCTGGCGTTGCGCATTGATAACCTGAGTCACGGTTTTGCCCTGGACGGTCAGCGTTTACCGGTACTGGAACGGGTTTCCCTCGACGTGGCACCCGGTGAATTCGTCGCGTTGCTCGGGCCTTCGGGCTGCGGAAAGTCCACGCTGTTGCGGCTGGTGGCAGGGCTGGAACCTGCGGACTCCGGCGCTTTATTGGCCGATGGCGCGCCGATTACCGGCCCGGACCCGAGTCGGGTTGCGGTGTTTCAGGACCCGACGCTGTACCCGTGGCGGCGCGTGTGGGACAACGTCGCCCTTGGCCTGGAAGCCCAAGGCCTGCTCAAAACCCATTCCGGCAAGGTCGATGCGGCGCTGGAAAAAGTCGGCCTCAGTCAATTCGCCCGAGCTTATCCGCGCCAGTTGTCAGGCGGCATGGCCCAGCGTGTGGCGTTGGCTCGGGCGCTGGTCAACGAACCGCGTCTGCTGATCCTCGACGAGCCTCTGGGCAAGCTGGATTCGCTGACCCGCATCACCATGCAGAAGGAGTTGATCGACTTGTGGCAGCGCCAGGGCTACACCGCGCTGCTGGTCACCCACGATGTCGAAGAAGCCTTGCTGCTGGCCAATCGGGTTATCGTCTTCAGTGACCGACCGGCCGCGATCAAGGCGCAACTGACCATCGAACGGCCTTACCCGCGTCATCGCGACGATCCCTATCTGGTGGACCTGCGCCGCCAGATAATGGGCTTGCTTGGGCTGGGGGAGAGCTGGTAGGGGTTATTCTCAGCCAACAAAGATGTGTCAGGGAGTTGATCGCACCATGAGTTTTACTTCGTTGCATTGGGGGGGCGTACCGCCCGCAGGTCGTCGACGGAAAACTTGCGGCCATGCTGCCGGCGGAGTGGGACCCGGATCCGTCGCCCATCGGTACCTCGATTCCCGAGGCCATCACCTCGCCGACACGGATTATGCGGCCTGCGGTGCGCCGCAGTTATCTCGCAGAACCCGGCGCTCACTCATCGACGTTTAGCGTCATCCGAGACCCTGATTTAGCTCTGTAGTCTTGAGCCATTCTGGCCCTTTCAAAGAAAATGAGGACTTCCATGCAACCGTTGTTTACCGCCTCTGATTCCGAATTTCACAGCGTTCGTTTCGTCCTCACCGACATGGATGAAACCCTGACTTACCAGGGCCGTTTGGCTGCCGCTACTTACACTGCCTTGGAGCGTTTACAGGCGTACGGCATCCGCGTTATTCCGGTCACGGCGGCACCCGCCGGGTGGTGCGATCAAATGGCTCGGATGTGGCCGGTGGACGGTGTGATCGGGGAAAACGGAGGGCTGTTTTTCCAGCGCGCAGTCGATGGGCACGAGCTGCATCGGCATTTCTGGCACTCCGATGCCGAGCAGGCCAGGGTGTCGAGTCGACTGCAGGCCATCGCTCGACAGGTTCAAGCCCGGGTACCCGAAGCGATACTGGCCAGCGATCAGCCGTTCAGGTTGACGAGCCTGGCCTTTTCCCTGCCGGAGCATTCCGAGACTCGGCAGGCGATAGTGGAGGCTTTGGGCGAAGCAGGCGCCGATGTCACCGTCAACAATCTGTGGGTCCTGGGTTGGCTTGGCGGCTATGACAAGCTGAGTATGTCCAGGCGTATTCTGGCTGAGGTTTATGGTCTGGATATCAATGAGAATCGCGATGCCGTTCTGTATTCCGGCGACTCGACCAATGATGCACCGATGTTCGATTTCTTCCGTCACACAGTGGGTGTGAGTACCGTGCGCAAATACTTGTCGCAGCTATCCACGCCACCCCGCTGGATCACTCAAGGGCCCGGTGGGGTTGGGTTTGTCGAGGCCGTGGATAAACTGCTCTCGTCCCGCCAGCCCCCTCTGCCTGTGGTCGGGAATCAGGATGGATTGGGCGTGTAGCTCACAAACTGCCGACGCCTCCATCCACCAATAATTCTGTCCCCACCATGAACGTCGATTCGTCAGAGGCAGGATAGACAGCGGCCTTGGCCAGTTCCCAGCGCGAATCTGCTGCCGACATGATTACTGCTGATATTGGCTCTTCGAGCCGGTCGCAGGGTTGCTCGGCGCAAACCGCGTCTGGCGCTGATGCGGCTCTCGCGCAGCCGCGTGCTGAGCTTGATCGCCAGCGTGTACCTGGAGGTGTTTCGCAACGTACCGATCCTGACCCAGTTGTTCATTCTGTACTTCGGGCTGACCTACATCGGTATCACGTTGCCGGCGATCGGTGCGGCGATCATCGGTTTCGGTCTGAACGGCGCAGCGATTCTGTCGGAAGTGTTCCGTTCGAGCATCCGCACCATCGATCGTGGACAAAGCGAAGCGGCGTTTTCCATCGGCATGACCCGCTCTCTGGCAATGCGCATTATCGTGCTGCCACAGGCGTTCAAGGTCGCCATTCCAGGGATGGCCAACTTCGCCATCGGTCTGCTCAAGGACACGTCCCTGGCATCGGCGGCGGTGCCTGAACTGACGTTCAAGGCGCGAATGCTGGTCAGCGAAACCTACCAGACCAACCTGATCTACTTCCTGCTGGCAATCATCTACCTTCAATTGGCATTCGGTGCGCTGGTCATCGGCTTGATCGTCGGTCTGCTGGTGGCGCTGGCGCGACTCTCGAGCAATAGCTGTTGAAAGACACGTCAGTGGCTTCGCTGATCGCGGCGCCGGATCTGATTTTGCGCGCCCAGGATTTGAGCTCGGTGTACTTCATGCCGCTGGAGATCTACATCCTCGTCGGCGTCATTTACTTTGCGCTGTGTTATCCGCTGTCACTCGGCGTGCGTTTGCTGGAGCGCAAAACGAGGCATTGAGTCAAT
>JAPLSD010000575.1 GCA_026398835.1 Pseudomonas sp. | reverse complement strand
TACAACACATCATCAAAACGCTTGCGGGTAGCCACACTCATGGGCTGATTTTGCAGACTGTGCAGAATCGAGTTGACCTGCACATCGTCACCCGTCTTGAGTAACAGGTTGGCGTATTGCAGCATCAAGTCCGCAGACGGCACACGGGTCTGCGCAATGACATCGCGCATCATGGCCTGGGCGCGAGCAGAGTCACCGGCATCGACATAGGCCGAAGCCAGGGCCGCCATACGCTCGGGACTGCGACTGGCCATCGGCTGTAAACGATCGAGCAGCGCCAGAGCCTCCTGACGCTGACCCCGCTTGGCGATACTCGCAGCGAGGTTGATCTGCACGGTGAGCGTGATCTGGTCGGCCAGCTCGTTCATGTCCGCTGTGCGTCGGTCAGCCGGTATACGGCTGATCGCCGTTTGCGCGGCCTGCCATTGCTCCATTTCAACGGAGAGCAAAGCACTGGTGTAGAGCGCATCGATGCTATCGGGGTGTGTCTTGAGCATCGCATCTATCAGATCGCGAGCCTTCTGCGATTCGCCGGTCTTGAGATACAAGCGAGCCAGGTCGAAACGAGTCCAGACGTTATCCGGATCGTTCTGCACCGCCTCCGCCAATGCGCTTTGAGCGCCGCGCACATCACCCCGTTGCTCGGCAAGTTTGGCCATTTGCGTCGAACGTAAGGCGCGCAGGCGACCGCTGTCGCCCAGCCTGGCCTGATCGGCAGGCGGCAGGGTGTCGAGCAAGCGAAGCGCCTCATCGGCCTGGCCAGTCTGCGAAAGCACGTTAATCAATCCGCGAACGGCCTGTGGGTTGCCGCGTTGCGCCGAAAGTACCTGACGGTAATTGGCTTGAGCGGCGTCCATCTGCCCTGCCTGAGCCTGGATATCGGCCAGGGTCAGTCGCGCATCGACGCCCGCCGGGTTCAGACGCATGGCTTGGGCAATTGCATCCTGGGCCTGGACAGTCTGGCTTTTGGCTTGCAGATCGCGAGCCCGTTGCAGCAGTGTCCAGTAGCGCACGCTATCCAGGGCCGCTTTCCAGCGTATGCCGCCTTTGCTTATCGCTCGAGTCAACAGTTGCTCGGCCTCGCCGAGTTTGTTCTGCTGCTGGCGGACCACGCCCAGGCCACCCAGCGCGTCGGCATCGTCAGGTTTGCTTTTAAGGCGCGTCTGAAAGGCCTGCTCGGCACCCGCCTGATCACCTTTCTCCAACGCCTGAAGCCCACGCGCAACGATCGGGTCCTGCTGCCAGGCTGGCGCACCAACACCGGCACCCGCCGACTGCGACTTACCTTTGCTCATCTGCTCGCGTATCCCCTGATCATCGGGATGCACTTTGAGGAATTCTTCGAACAACGGGACCTGCGCCGCGTTGGGCGGACCGATCCAGGTCAATGCCAGGCGCCAGCTTTCGTCGGCATCCCCGGCGATATCGACACGGGTGGAGAGTTTCGCAAGCGCGTGGATACCTTCGGCTCGACTGTCCTCATGGCGCACCAGATGCTTGGCAAGGAACAACGCCAGGATCGAATCGTTCGGCGTCTCGCGCAACAGTCGTTCCAGACCTTTGCGAGCCTCTGGCCAGCCAGCGGAATTGAAGGCCAGGTTGGTGTAATACTCGCGTCCAACCGTTCCTTCCGGCGTGCGGTCAGCAAACAATTGGCGGAACACTTGCGTGGCCTTGTCACGCTCATCACCATCAGCCAGACGCCGTGCTTCGTCCAGCAACGCCTTGTTCTGCGGCTGTGCCAGAGCGATGTCCTGCTCCAACTGAAGAGCCAGCCATGGCCGAGGTGAAAGCGCCTGCAATCGCGCAAGGTATTCCTGAGCCTGCTGTGGCTTACTCTGCTTGACGCCAATCAATCCCATGCCATAGAGCGCATCGACCTGATTGGGGTCCAGACGCAGCACTTTCTGCCAGATTTCGGAGGCACGCTGAGCATTCGCACGCGCCTGCCAATAGTGTCCTTGCTCGACCAACTGGGACTGCACATCGTTGCTTTCAGCATGGACGGCGGACGCGATCAGCGCGGTGAAAATCCCAATGGCTAACGTATAGCGGCGCGGACGCATGACGTCTCCCAAGACAATTTGAGTGTTCCGTCATCACGAAACTGATAGCGCTTTTCTGCCCATCCTAAAGCGAACAGGCTGAGCATGAAGTTGTAATACAGAGGTTCAGCAAGCTCGCCATCAGCTTTAGCAAGTGCAGTGTTTAAAGCCTGTTCGACCCGACGTTGTTGCTGCTCAGCAAGCCAGGGCTGGCCTTTGGCCTGGAAGTAAGGGATCAACGCTGCGGAGAAGCCGAACGCCCCCTGGCCCTCGACATTTCCACTGATGACCTGGACCTTTTCCGGCGGGATACCGCTGGAAGCAGTGCGGCTCGCCATACCGTCAAGGCTCGCCAGCAGAGGCGCACCCAGCGGGTCGGACTTGGCCGTCATACCGGCCCAAAGATAGACACGAATTGCGTCATAGCTACCTGACTCGCCCTTGATAGGGTCGATCACAAACAGGCCGGATTGGGGTGAGGTACCGCGATAGCCGATCCAGTCGGCAACGAAGCCCCTTGGGCTGGATGCGCGCACCATCTTGACGGTGTTTTCGGCAATTTCTTTCCACGGCCCGGTCGGGGCTTCTTTGGCAAGTCGACGCAACAATGGCAATGGCAGGTAGCTGGGGTTCAGGCGCCAGAGGTGGTCGGGTTGAACGAAGCCCTCGGGGCCGGGCAGTACCATCTTACCCAGACCCGGGAGGTTGACGACCAGCCGTGACTCAATGGTCTTGAGCAGGTGCAGGGCATCTTCCCGATAATCCGGGCGCTGCCAGAGACGCGCAGCTTCGAGCAGCGCATAAACGATCCAGAGGTCAGAATCGGACGCCGAATTGGCGTCCTGCAGCTGCCATTGGCCATCCTTGCCTTGCCCCCATAACCAGCCTGGCAGTCGGTTCGTGAGATCGGAGCCCGCCATGTTGGCGGCAGTCCACTTCCATAAATTGTCGAAGCGTTGCCGATCATTGCCAATCACGGCGAACAGCATGCCGTAGGACTGACCTTCGGAAGTGCTGTGATTGGGCTCTATGCTCGACTCCAGCATTCGCCCGTCGTCCTGAAGGAAACGCGAGGC
>JAPLSD010000406.1 GCA_026398835.1 Pseudomonas sp. | reverse complement strand
TCAGCGTCTGATAAGGGAAGTCCAGCCACTGATCTTTTTCGCGCATGCGCAGCATACCGCCGCTCGCGTCGACCATGATCTGGCCTTTCGGGCCGCTGGCCGGCAGATCCAGTTGCACGTCGGCATTGAGCCTGCCCTTCCAGGCGAAATCCTTCGGCAGCCATTGCGCCAGGCTTTCAATCGGGAACTGTTTGAGGTGGTAACGCAGCTTGGGCTCGGGCATCAACCGCTGGTCTTCACCGCACATGCTGGCTTGCCCGGACGCCCAGCAATGGGCGGCGAAGGTCACTTTGCCGTCCGCCAGGCGCTCGAGTTTCGCCGGAGCCTGCAACTTCCAGTCCTGGCCGCCAGCCTGTATGTCACCGCTGGCCAGACGTCCACGCCAATTGCCCTTGTCCAGGTTGCCGTCCAGCCCCAGCGCCAGTTTGAGCATTGGGCCCTGGAGGTCGAGTTGCAGCGTCTGGTTCTTGATATCGCCCTGACCACTGGCCGTCAGCGTGCCCAGCTGCGTTTCACCGACCTGAATACCACTGCCTTTGAGGTCGATGCGCGCCCGTTGGGCGCTGTCGAGGTTGGCATCCAGATTGAGGCTTTGCAGGCGATTGTCGGCCATCGCCAGTTGTCGGCCTTCCAGACTCAGTTTTCCGTGTGGTGCTTTCAGGGTACCGGCGAGATCAAGATGCCCACTGAGCTGACCGCGCAATTGCGGCCAGAGTTGACCAAGACGCGGCATCTTGATGTCGAGTTGCCCGGCCAGTTTCTGTTGCAGACTGCCCGTGCCGTTGATGTGGTTGTCCCCCAGGCGAATGTCCAACGCACTGAGGGTCCATTGTTCGCCAGCCCCGTCAGCCTTGGCCTGGAACACTGCCGGTTGACCGCGCAGTTTGCCCTTGAGGTCCAGATCAGCGTTCAGCTTCAGCTGTTCATTCTTCATTTCGCCTTTGCTGCGTAGCGGCCCGGCCAGGGTTCCCGGCAACTCCGCCAACCAATACGCCGGATTGATTGCCGACAACTCCAGTGCGGTGTCCCAGGCGATGCCGTCGGCAAACTGCAGATTCACATGTCCTTCGGCCTTGCCCTGCCCGGCTGCCAGCTTGAACTCCGGCAGATAAATTTTTGTCAGATCGCCACTGAACGGGCTGCTCAGGCTGAACGCACCTGCCGGGCCATCTAGCACAGCGTTGAAGTTGCCCAGATAGTTGCCGTCACGATAGGACACTTCGCCGTTGAAGGTCCGCAGCGCTACCGCCGGTTCGTCGATCAGCGGATAAAGCCGATGCCACGGAAAACTCAACCAGTCGACCTTGGCTTCAGCGCTGAAGCCTTCACTCCAGTCCAGCTGCCCGGTGAGCTTGAGGCTTTGTTCGGCGCTGGCACTGAGGTCCAGCGCGGCGATTTGCGCGCCCTTGGCGTCGACCTTGCCTTGCAGCATCAGGCCGACCGGCCCCTGCTCGGCCGGCAAGTTGGCTTTGCCCAACAATTGATAACCGTTTTTCAGATCGCCCTTGCCGGTCAATTCGAGCTGATTGAGTTGCAGGGTGTCCGGTAAATCGGCGCTGGCCTTGAAGCCATTCGCGGTGATGCGCACTTGAGCTGGCAGGTTTTCCACCAGCGGTTGCAGCTCGCCGGTCAACTGACCTTGCAGGTAACCCGTGCTATCCGCTTTGAGGTTCAGGGTTTTCAGCAGGTC
>JAPLSD010000179.1 GCA_026398835.1 Pseudomonas sp. | reverse complement strand
GTGGCGGCCACCGGCAAGAAAACCAGTGGGTACTTGGAGAGCGTCATGACCAGAATGGCGCCGCCCAGGCCTTCGAAATTCGCGCTAAGCGAAACCCAGGTAAAACTGCTGACAAACGCCGGTACGGCAAATGGCAGGCAAAGCACCACGCCCCACAAGCGGCGGCCGGGCAAGTTGCTGCGTTCCAGTAGCCAGGCCAGTGAAAGCCCGATCACTGCGCAGGCCAGCGTGACGCCGACCATCAGCAGCAGCGTGTTGCGCAGCAATCCGAACAAATAGGGCCGCCACAGCAGGTGCAGCGCTTGCGCCCAGCCGGCTTGCCAGGCCTTGAGCCCGACATACAGCAACGGCAACAGGCTAAGGGCGACCAGCAGCAGGACCGGCAGCAGCAGCCAGATCGACGGCTGTTTGCGCCGTGGCACATAACCTTCGCGCGAAGCGGAGGCGGGTAGCGATGCGCTCATTAGTTCAGGCCAACGTCGCGTTCCAGGTCCAGTGCTTGCTCTGCATTGCCCAAATCGGCCGGAGTGACGTTCGGCGGCTGCAGTTCGTTGAAGGGTTTCAGTCCCCGATCCGACTCCATACCTTTGCGCAGCGGGTATTCCGCCGAGGTCTGGGTAATGACGCGCTGGCCTTCTTCGCCGGCCATGAAGGCGAGGAATTGCTGGGCTTCTTTCGGGTGTTTGCTGGACTTGAGCGCGGCCGCACTGGATACGGTAATCAGCCCGCCAACATCACCGCCGGTGAAGTAATGCAGTTTTGAGTCGAGCTGACCTTTTTCGCGCTGCAAGGCGAACCAGTAGTAGTTGTTCACCAGGACGCTGGCGACTTCGCCATTCTCTACGGCTTTCAAGGCCACCATGTTGTTGCTGTAGACCTTGCCGAAGGCCCGCAGGCCGGTCAGCCACTCTTCGGCAGTGTCCATCCCGTGCACTTTGATGATCGCCACGGCCTGTTCCTGGAAGGCGCCGCTGGTCGGGACGAAGCCGACCTTGCCTTGCCATTGTGGTTGGGAGAATTCCATTACCGACTTCGGCAGGTCTTTCTCGTCGATCAGTTTCGGGTTGAACGCGACCACTCGGACCCGTGCAGTGACTCCCATCCAGGTGCCGTTGCCGGCCACGTATTCCTTGGGCAGGACTTCGAGGGTTGCGGCGTCGATCTTCGCCAGCAGGCCTTGCTCGCCGAGTTTGTTCAGCGGCGGCGACTCTTCGGTGTAAATGACGTCGGCAGGCGAGCGGTCGCCTTCTTCGACGATTTGGCTGGCGAGCTGGTTGCTGCTGCCTTTGCGCACATTGACGTGAATGCCGGTCTTGGCTTCGAATGCCTTGGCGATGGCGTCGCCGACTTCCTTGTGTTGACCGTTGTAAAGAGTCAGGGAAACCGGATCGGCAGCTTGGGTGAGAGGGGATGTGAGGGTCAGGCCCAGCAGAGTGATGGTCAGGCCGCGCAGAAGGGATGTCGGGAGCAGGGTATTTCGAAACATCATTCGCAGGATTCCTCACTGTCATATCGCAAAAACTTGTAACAATGATAAACGATATCGTTTCTCATGTGCGGTTAGAGGCTGAGGTTTGGACTTTGAGGTTATAAAGAAGGGTGTTGAATCGTGGGTATTGAGATGGGCTTTGTAGATTCGAAAGCCAGAAACGCAAAAACCCGCTTTCGCGGGTTTTTGTGAAACTCAAGAACGATGCTCTTGAATTTGAATTGGTGCCCAGAAGAAGACTCGAACTTCCACGACCTTGCGGTCACCAGCACCTGAAGCTGGCGTGTCTACCAATTTCACCATCTGGGCAGTATCAGCAGCGTTGTTCGCTGTTGATGGAGCGCACTATACGGAGAGCGTTTTGATCTGTAAACCCCTGTTTTGATTTTAATAAATCAAATACTTAGAATGCAAAAACCCGCTTTCGCGGGTTTTTGTGAGAGTCTGAAGATTCATGTAATCTCCAACTCTAAATTGGTGCCCAGAAGAAGACTCGAACTTCCACGACCTTGCGGTCACCAGCACCTGAAGCTGGCGTGTCTACCAATTTCACCATCTGGGCAATATCGACAACGTCTCCGTCGTCGATGGCGCGCACTATACGGACCACCTTTTTAACTGTAAACCCCTGTTGTCAAAAATACCTGGAAAATTTCGCGAGCGGCATTTCTGTGAGTTTTCTATGCTTGGCAAAGGGCTTTTCACGTGCTGTCCGAGCCTGAAATTTCCCGTTTCAATACGCGTATGCCAAACTAACCCGCATATAGACAAGGTGAAAACTCTCTAATGGCCGATTGGCAGTCCCTCGATCCCGAGGCCGCTCGTGAAGCGGAAAAATACGAAAACCCTATTCCTAGCCGCGAACTGATCCTCAAGCATCTTGCTGATCGGGGTTCGCCAGCTAACCGCGAGCAGTTGGTGGAGGAGTTTGGTCTGACCACAGAAGACCAGCTCGAAGCCCTGCGCCGCCGCCTGCGCGCCATGGAGCGCGATGCTCAACTCATCTACACCCGTCGTGGCACCTATGCGCCGGTGGACAAACTCGACCTGATCCTTGGTCGCATCAGTGGTCACCGTGATGGCTTCGGCTTCCTGATCCCTGACGACGGCAGTGACGACCTGTTCATGAGCCCGGCGCAAATGCGTCTGGTGTTCGACGGTGATCGTGCGCTGGCCCGGGTGTCCGGTCTGGACCGCCGTGGTCGTCGTGAAGGCATGATCGTCGAAGTGGTCACCCGTGCTCACGAAAGCATCGTTGGCCGTTACTTCGAAGAGGGCGGCATCGGTTTCGTTGTTGCCGACAACCCGAAGATCCAGCAAGAAGTGCTGGTCACGCCGGGTCGCAATGCCGGCGCCAAAGTCGGTCAGTTCGTCGAAGTGAAGATTACTCACTGGCCAACGCCACGCTTCCAGCCGCAAGGCGACGTGGTCGAGGTCGTGGGCAACTACATGGCGCCGGGCATGGAAATCGATGTCGCGCTGCGTACTTACGATATTCCTCACGTCTGGCCTGAAGCGGTGCTCAAAGAAGCCGCCAAGCTCAAGCCGGAAGTTGAAGAGAAAGACAAAGAGAAGCGCATCGATCTGCGTCATCTGCCGTTCGTCACCATTGACGGCGAAGACGCACGCGACTTCGACGACGCGGTCTATTGCGAAGTCAAACCGGGCAAGCTGCGCCTGTTCTCCGGTGGCTGGAAGTTGTACGTGGCCATCGCCGACGTTTCCAGCTACGTGAAGATTGGTTCGGCGCTGGATAACGAGTCCCAGGTACGCGGCAACTCGGTGTATTTCCCCGAGCGCGTGATACCGATGCTGCCGGAGCAGTTGTCCAACGGCCTGTGCTCGCTGAACCCGAAAGTCGACCGTTTGGCCATGGTCTGCGAGATGACCATCTCGAAAACCGGCGAGATGACCGATTACCAGTTTTACGAAGCGGTAATCCACTCTCAGGCGCGTCTGACCTACAACAAGGTCAGTGCTATCCTCGAGCAGCCGAAAACCAGCGAAGCCAAGCAACTGCGTGGCGAATACTCGGATGTCGTGCCGCACCTCAAGCAGCTGTACGCGCTGTACAAGGTGCTGCTCGGCGCGCGGCATGTCCGTGGTGCGATCGATTTTGAAACCATGGAAACCCGAATCATCTTCGGTACCGGGCGCAAAATTGCTGAAATCACCCCGACCGTTCGTAACGATGCGCACAAACTGATCGAGGAATGTATGCTGGCGGCCAACGTGGCCACCGCTGAGTTCCTGAAAAAGCACGAAATTCCTGCGTTGTACCGGGTCCACGCTGGTCCGCCGCCGGAACGTCTGGAAAAGCTTCGCGCGTTCCTGGGTGAGCTCGGTCTGTCGTTGCATAAAGGCAAA
Source organism: Pseudomonas sp. (assembly GCA_026398835.1). Taxonomy (GTDB): domain Bacteria; phylum Pseudomonadota; class Gammaproteobacteria; order Pseudomonadales; family Pseudomonadaceae; genus Aquipseudomonas. The sequence goes on along the minus strand of JAPLSD010000179.1, from coordinate 105 downwards.
GAGGGTCCGTCGCCGAAGGATTACCAGGCGCTGCTCGCCGGCATCAAGGATCGTCCGGATTTCCATCTGATCCAGACCGTCATGCTGCGCTCGTTGAGTCAGGCG
>JAPLSD010000793.1 GCA_026398835.1 Pseudomonas sp. | reverse complement strand
ATTGCCGGCGCGCAATTCCTGCACGTCTACAAGCCGCGTCACTGGATCAACTGCGGCCAGGCCGGCCCACTGGGCTGGACCATTCCGGCAGCGTTGGGCGTGGTCAAGGCTGACCCGAGCCGCAAGGTCGTGGCCTTGTCCGGCGACTATGACTTCCAGTTCATGATCGAAGAGCTGGCGGTAGGTGCGCAATTCAAACTGCCGTACATCCACGTGGTGGTGAACAACTCGTACCTGGGGCTGATCCGTCAGGCGCAGCGCGGTTTCGACATGGACTTCTGCGTGCAGCTGTCCTTCGACAACCTCAACGCCCCGGAGCTCAACGGTTACGGCGTCGACCACGTCGCGGTTGCCGAAGGCCTGGGTTGCAAGGCCCTGCGTGTCTTCGAACCGGCGCAGATCCAGCCCGCACTGCGCAAGGCTCAGGAAATGATCGAGGAGTTCAAGGTTCCGGTGATCGTCGAGATCATTCTGGAGCGCGTGACCAACATTTCCATGGGTACCGAAATCAACGCCGTCAACGAATTCGAAGACCTGGCGCTGGTCGGTAACGATGCGCCGACGGCGATTTCGTTGCTCGATTGATGATCGTTCCCACGCTCCGGCGTGGGAATGCCGCCCCGGACGCTCCGCGTCCAGCCGTTAGGTGACGCAGAGCGTCACCGGATGCATTCCCACGCAGAACGTGGGAACGATGAATCTTTACAGGAGACCACCATGCCGCGTTTCGCAGCCAACCTGTACATGCTGTTTACCGAGCAGGATTTTCTTGCCCGCTTCGAAGCTGCCGCCAAGGCCGGCTTCAGTGGTGTCGAATACCTGTTCCCCTACGACTTCAGCTCCGCCGAGATCAAGGCCCAGCTCGATGCCCACGGCCTGACCCAAGTGCTGTTCAACCTGCCGGCCGGTGACTGGGCCAAGGGCGAACGTGGCATCGCGTGCCATCCGGATCGTGTTGAAGAGTTCCGCGCAGGTGTCGACCTGGCGATTGCCTACGCACACGTTCTGGGCAACACCCAGATCAACTGCCTGGCCGGCATCCGCCCACAAGGCGTTGACGATGCCATCGTGGAAAAAACCTTCGTCGATAACCTCAAGTACGCCGCCGACAAGCTGCAAGCAGTGGGTATCAAACTGGTGATGGAAGCGATCAACACCCGCGACATCCCGGGCTTCTACCTGAACAACACGGCTCAGGCCCTGTCGATTCGCGAACAGGTCGGCAGTAACAACCTGTTCCTGCAATACGACATCTACCACATGCAAATCATGGAGGGCGACCTGGCCCGGACCATGGCCAACCATCTGGACGAGATCAATCACATCCAGCTCGCCGACAACCCGGGGCGCAATGAGCCCGGCACTGGCGAGATCAACTACCGCTTCCTGTTCGAACATCTGGACCGCATCGGTTACCAGGGCTGGGTCGGCTGCGAATACAAACCGCTGACCACGACTGAAGCCGGGTTGGGCTGGTTGAAAACGCATGTGGGAGCGGGCTTGCCCGCGAAAGCCACACCTCAGTGTGCCTGACTCACCCCAGTGTCTAATTCGGGGGCAAGCCCGCTCCCACATAAAGCCTCATCGCCTGCTAATAGCATAAAAACAAGAGGATTTTCTCATGGCTAAAATCGGATTTATCGGCACCGGCATCATGGGCCACCCAATGGCGTTGAACCTGCAAAAAGCCGGTCACAGCCTGTTCCTGTCGGCGCACCACGACCCTGCCCCCGCTGACCTGGTCGCCGCGGGTGCGATCGCTCTGGCGACCCCGAAAGAAGTCGCTCAGGAAGCTGAGTTCATCATCGTCATGGTTCCGGATACCCCGCAGGTCGAAGACGTGCTGTTCCGCGCCGACGGTGTAGCTGCTGGTGTCGGCCCAGGCAAGATCGTGATCGACATGAGCTCGATTTCGCCGACCGCGACCAAAGCCTTCGCTGCGAAAATCAACGAAAAAGGCGCGCAATACCTCGACGCCCCGGTATCCGGTGGTGAAGTCGGCGCCAAGGCT